>JACMMN010000419.1 GCA_014379075.1 Pyrinomonadaceae bacterium
GGGTTGTTTGAAATCACGCGGACGTGGCAGAGGCCGAGGTCGAAAAGGATCTCGGCGCATTGTTGATAATTTCGGGCATCGATCGCAAAGCCCAGTGCTTCGTTTGCCTCGACGGTGTCGGCGCCTTCGTCCTGGAGCGCATAGGCTCGGATCTTATTAATGATCCCGATTCCGCGGCCTTCCTGCTGCTGATAAACGATCGCTCCGCGGCCATCCGCCTCGATCATTCTTATCGCCTCATGAAGTTGCGGGCCGCAATCGCATTTGATCGAACCAAAAACGTCTCCGGTCAGGCACTGCGAATGAATGCGCACGAGCGTAGGCACGTCAGGACGCATTTCACCTTTATAGAGAGCCACGAATTCTTCGTCGCTGGTCAAAGATCGATACCCTGCTATGCGAAATTCGCCGAACTTCGTCGGCAATTTGGCCGAAGCAACCTTCTCGACGGATACAGTACGGCTAGTCGGCGGACAATCGTGCATGCTTTCTACCAAGCTACAGGTCTCCAATTGAATATGCTCCTAACCTTATGATTATAACTCTTGCAAAGGGTGAATAGTAAAGGTTAATTCGCTTCAGGTGGAATTTTAGATGCAAAAAAACGCTCGCGGATTAACAATCTACGAGCGGCACCCAAAATTGTATTGTTCAAAAACTTAATCTTCTTTTTCCAAGTCTTTTGCGAGTTCTTCTTTCTTTTCTTCGTCTTTTTCGTTATGAGCAAACACGGCACCGTCGCTGGTTCCGAATATTCGCGACAGCAGCCCGCTCAAGACCGCAGACACTTTCGAGGGTTCGTGATTTTCAACGATCGGGTTGACAGCATTGGTTCCTTCGAAGGCCAGATCCAATTGTACGAGTTCGGCTGTGATATGCCGGCAGAACGAGCAATCTACGAGATGGCTGATCATGGGCCGAGCTTCACGCTGGTTCAAATTTCCCTCAACAAACGCTGCAAGAGAATCTTCATCGAGATGCAGGTCTCGGACAGCTGAATTATTGTCGGACGGGCGCCCCTTCAGATAGCGGTCGATCAAACCTTGAATTTTCAGCGTTTCCGCATTTAATTTTCCCGTGTCTTCCATGTTAATACCAGCCTCCCGAATAGCAGACGTAACCACGGGTTAACATTTGCATAACTTTTTCTTATTGGAAGGCCATTTGCCTATGATACTTTCCTGACACCCTAGGTTGTCGATAAATTTCTGAACAGGTTATTTCCGGCCAGATCTTGGGTTGCAAGCTCCATGCAGATAGCAATCTCTTCCGTCGTCAAGCCATTTTTTGCCTGCAGTTCGTCCCGAAAAAGTTGAAGCACCTTTCCATAGCTCTTTTCCAGCCAACGCATGATGGTCGATTCGTGAATGCGCCCTGCCGGATTTTTCTCGCGGGTCTGGGATTTTCGCTGGAACCAGCCTCTCAGCGGCGATTCTTCGTTCTCTACCAGGCGGGCGATCTCTCGAAGTTTTAAATTTTCGACGTGATAATAAAGCAGCAGCAGTTTTTCGTGATCATCGAGCGACGCAAATGCCGTATCAAGGGATGTAACAGTTGCCTTGCGATAACGTTCCCTGGCGATATGGTCGATCATATCGTTTTCGCCGCCAGGGGCCGGTTCTGCGAAATTTGCGTGGGCCATTCCCTCGCCGACGTTCTCCGTCATTTCATCGAGCGAAACCTCATCGTGGCTTTGGCGGTGAAGATCGACAAGTGAGTGCCAGATGACGGTTCGCAGCCAGCCGCGCAGCGAACCGCGTCCGCTGTAGGTCGCGAATTTCGAGACACGCTCGCCATCGACGATCTTGGTGCCGTAAAGCTCCACGTACACGGTATCGATCACTTCCTGGGCGTCCAGCTCGGTTTTCGCAAGATGACGAGCAACACGTTCCAGATATGAACGGTGCTGCTGGTCGAATTCCCACCACGCTCGCTCATTGCCGTTAGCACAGGCAAGCGCCATAAAAAGATCGTCAGCCTGTATTTGACCAAGAAAATCTTTGATCTCAGCCGCGGTAACCGTTTCGGAATCAGACGACTTCGCATATTTGCCAACCGATTTGTGAAGCGAAATTTTGAAACAATCCAGACGTACACCGAAATTCGGAGCATTGTCAGTGCATTTGGCAAAAAGTTCTTCTATAAAGGAATCACTTTCGCTCAGAACGCTTTCACTTATTTTTGCTTCGGACGACATTATTCGAGTGACAGTATAATCAAAGTTTGGGATTTATACCAGTTATAAAGATGGTTGGAGTTCTGCCTGCGATCCAATCAAACGCCGAGTACCGGCGGTGTGAAATTGGCGACCTTTCCTTGCTTATTTTCGTCCGCATATTGAAGCTGATAAAGCCGCCAATAAAGCCCGCGCAACACAAGAAGCTCATTGTGTGTTCCACTTTCACGCAGTTCGCCGTGATGAAATACGAGGATGCGATCGCATTTCTGGATAGTGGATAAACGATGAGCAACAACGAGCGATGTCCTTTGGTCCATAACGCGTTCGACGGCTTGCTGAATAAGCTGTTCGGTTTCCGTATCTATCGAGCTCGTGGCCTCATCGAGAATCAATATCGTCGGGTCGAACGCCAGTGCCCGGGCAAACGATATAAGCTGTTTTTGTCCGACAGAAAGCCCGGCACCTCGTTCGCGCACCTCGAATTCGTAGGTCTTTTGAAGATTTTGAATAAATTCGTCGGCGTGAACCTCCTTTGCCGCCCATTCGATCCGTTCTCTGGCTATCTCCTTATTCCCTAAGCGGATATTGTTTTCTACCGATCCGCTGAATAAAAAAACGTCTTGGAGGACGACCGCAAAATTTGACCGCAGATCATGCAGATCCCAATCCTTTACATCGACTCCATCGAGCAGTATTCGGCCTTTCTGTACATCGTAGAAACGCATCAGCAGATTCGTGATCGTTGTTTTACCCGAACCGGTGTGGCCCACGAGGGCTATGCTTTCGCCGACGCTGACCTTGAACGAAGCGTCCTTGATCACCCAATCTTCATCCTTGTAGGCAAACCAGACATTCTGAAATTCGATTTCGCCAACCGCTTTGCCGGACTTTTTCGGTTCCAAGGGGCTTTTTATATCGATGTCCAGATCGAGCAGTATAAATATCCGGTGCGAAGCTACGATGGCCGCCTGCAGCACGTTAAATTTGTCCGAAAGATCCCGGATCGGCTGAAACAACTGTAGTGAATATTGAATAAACGAAGCCAAAATGCCGACCGTCAACCCGGCACCGGCGGACGACATCCCGCTCAGATATTCGTAGCCGAAAAAGAATATAACAACAGCAATGCCTATGGCTCCGATAAAATCGACGAGCGGATAAAATATGGAATAGTAATAGATCGTCTCAATATTAGCGTTGCGGTAATCGTCATTGATGTCGTGAAATCGTTTTTGCGCCTTATCTTCAGCATTTAAAAGCTGCAGGGTCTGGGCACCGGAAATATATTCCTGCAGAAAGGCATTGAGTTTTGCGTTGCGCGTCCGCACGCGGTCAAATCCGTTCCGAGCATGCTTGCGAAACCAATTGGTTGACGCAAAAAGCAGCGGAACAGTTATAAGCGAAACTATCGCCAGCTTCCAATCGAGCCAGAACATCATTCCGATGATCGCAAAGATCACGACGAGATCGCCCAGCACATCGATAACGCCGGACGTAAAAAGCTCGTTCAAAGCATCGACATCCGATGTCAGCCGCGTAACGATCCGCCCAACGGGATATTTGTCATAGTACGCGACTTCCTGATGCTGTAGCTTTGTAAAGATCTCGGTCCGCAGATCGAACATCACCATCTGCCCGACCTTATTGAGCAAAATTTCCTGCGTGTAGGAAAAGAGAAAACGAAATAAAAACACTCCGAAAAACGCCAACGCAAATAGCCAAATGCCGTCAACCTGTTTCGGAACGATAAAATCGTCGACCGCAACCTTTGTGAATAAAGGCTGCAGGCTGACCAATACGTTCGTGAACAGCGTTAGCGTCAATGCCAGAGCAACCCAATGCCAATAGGGCTTCAGGTAGGTGAGCAGGCGCTTTACGACGCGGAAGTCGTAGGTCTTCCCGATCTGCTCTTCTTCGTGATATTTACTTGCTTCGTCGGACACTTATGCTTTTAGATTCTAGGTTTTAGATTTTGGATTCGCAATTCGGTAAATGATTTAGGAGCCTGAGGAGGAAAGGCGAATCGTCGTCTTATTAAAAAAGACGAAGCGAGGTTGACGACTACGCATAGTTGCAACCTACTAATCAGCTCAAATTGATACTTTCTCAGGCTTTGGGATATCACATGAAAAGGCTTTTAGCGCCGACATCTTCATCGCCTTCGTATCACCCGTTGTAATGAAAACATCGCGACCGCCTGCTGTTACCTTCCACTGTAAGACCTGAATAAATAGCTGCTCCGCGGGATCGATGAAAATTGTTTCAGGCGAAACGAAATCCTTCATCACTGAAATGATCGCGGGATAATGAGTGCAGGCAAGTAAAATATGGGAGCAATTTTCGAGCGGAGCGAGGATTCGTTTGCATTCCGCGCGGAGTTTTTCCGATAGAACGTCACCGCTCTCGATCAAGCCGGAAAGCGGCTGTGCGATCCGCTGGCTAACCATGATTCCATGTTTGGCAAAAGCCATTCGATAAACTCCCGACATGACGGTCCGGCGACCGCCGATGAGGCCGAGCCGCTTGGGCTTCAATCTCAGCGTTGCATTTACGGCGCTGTCGATCACGCCTTCCAATATCAATCCTTCCGGGCATAGCTGGGGAATTGCGGTACTCGCTGCATTGCAGCCGATGACGATGTGCGTGACGCCTTGTGACTTGAGAAACGACATCACAGTGTTCAACCTTGCAACCAATTCCTGCCGCGTCATTTTCCCGTATGGCGTGACGCCTGTATCCGAGAAATAGAGAACCGGAACACCGCCGCGCCGCTCTTTTATCAGCTTGTAGATACCGATTCCGCCGATGCCCCAGTCGACAATTCCTAGTTTTGCCATCGTCGCCATTTTAGAAGGATTGTTGCCCAAAAGAAATAGGGCGAAAAGGACAAAATTTACTTTCCTTTCAGTTTCGAGCTATTCGCGGCAAAACAATAGAAATATCTCGCCGCTTTTTAGATAAAGTGTTGTGTAAGAATAATAATAACTTACCGTCGATCATTCCTGGATCTTAAACAAATGCGTGCGGAGCAATTTAAACAGCTTCACCCCGGCTGATTTTATCGATCATGTGCACTTTATCCAGGTAAGATTGTGCCGCCGTGGACTGAAAAAGTTCCCGCTCTTCTTCGTGATCTGTCACCGGCTCAAGAGCGAGATCCGTGTATTCAAGCCGATTCGGGTCGTGTTTTACCTTGCGATAGATCAGACGCATTCGGGTATAAAGCGATACCCACCTGATCTGTTTCGATAATGTTTCCGCGATGTATTTCGGATAGAAAAATAATGGATTTTCGATCTTAAAGCCCGAGCGGCGATTCAGCCGCGTCTTTCGCCGAAAAAATCCGCCTTCAAGCGGGTGGATTCCCTCAATATCTATACATCCCTTGAACCAGACGATAAAGAACATCGTTTTGCCCGGACTGGTGCCGGTGGCTATCGAACGCCTCAGAACGGTTTCGACATGGGCGTTTGTATAATATGTTTTCCAGGCTGCCCGGTACGTTTCACGCCATTCTTCCCGTGACATTAGCGGGTGGCCCGTCACGTCGTGATTCAGATCGTATTTGTTTAGGTCGACATCCATGGAAATGCCTGCCTCGTGAAGTTTTTTATGATCTTCCGAGCCTGGCAGCGGTGTCAAGTAAAAGAATTCGAGCAGATCGACCGGCAATTCCTTCTTTATGATCTCGATATCGTGAAGCACGGATTCCCGCGTGTCGCCGGGAAATCCAAGGATATAACCGCAATATGTCACAATTCCCGCCTTTTTCCATTCGAGAAGCATCTGCCGGTAATCCGTAATTTTGTTTTGACGCTTTTTGGCGCCCAAAAGGCTATCCGGATTTATATTTTCAAGGCCGATGAAAACCCTTTTCACACCTGCCCTTCGCGATTTTTCTATGAAATTCGGCAGTTTGTGGCAAAGTGTATCGACCTGGATAATAAAACTGATCTTAAGTTTTTCCACTTCCCGAAGAAAGATCAAGCGGTCAAGGATCACCTCCCAATCTTTGTTCCGTGCAAAATTGTCATCGGTGATAAAGAAGGAGTGAAGTCCCTGCCCGACGTTGGCACGGACGATCCGCTCGATGTCATCCGGGGAACGGCGGCGCGATTTACGGCCCTGAACATTGATTATGGTGCAAAAGGAACACGCGAACGGACAGCCGCGTCCGGCATCGAAACTTGTCGTCGCACCGGCCGTAAGATGCACCCGTTCTGCCGGAAGCAAGGGCGTCGCCACACCCTCGATATTCGGCAGATCGTCCATAAAATTGTAGATCGGCTGCAGGTTATGATCAAAGGCGTCTTGCAAAACCTGTGCGAGCCGCCCCTCGGCTTCGCCCGCAAATATCGAAATACCCATATCCAATGCTTTCTGGACCTGCGGCTCGCGGTCTTTGAGCATCGACAAAGTACCCGAGACGTGAAACCCGCCGATCGCAACCTGAATGCCTTTTTCGCGCAAAGGCCGGGCGATATCCAAAGCGCGCGGAAATTGGTTCGATTGAACACCGACCAGCATCACCATCCCGAAATCGGCACTTTTAACAAGCGAAGCGATGTCCCGCAAGCGAATATTCGTATTCGTTTCGTCAAATGCATGAATCTCGATCCCTACATCGTGTCCTAAAACCTTCTCTTGCGCGCATTCGAGGGCCAGCCCATACAATACCGCAAGCGAATTCGAAGGTATCGCCGAGCGAAACCACTGGATAACGTATCCGTCATCGTCGTAGTGCGAGGGTTTGATAAGTACGAGGTTGAAACGCTTTTGTCCTTTCATCTATTTAGCGCGTCCGTTGTTAGACTACCCTTTTATGCCTTCGGATTGTACTTCATTTTCATATAAACGTCGCCGGCCTCGAGCTCTTCGAGCATTTGATTGAGCTGTTTTTGTTGTGTCGCAGGCAGCTTTGCCCTGTTTATCCAACCGATATAGTCGTTCCGTTGGTATGGCGGGCGTTCTCCGTATGCGTCGAAGAGCTTCGATTTCTCGAGAGCTCTAAGCACAAAATCCGGCATCGGATGTATTTCTCTTTTTAGCCTAGACCAATCCCTTTTCAAGGTTGCTATCCCTCTAGCTTACCTGAGAGCCAGTGCATAACATTCAACAAAAATTGCGGGTTTTGCGATGCGACCGGAGCATTCATTCCCATCAAGCCTCTGTTCGGCCCGGCGAGCTGTGCGGAAAACATTGCCGCCTCGCCAAAAACCGCGACACGTCCTTTGCCGAAACGCATAACCGCCCCTTGATACCATCCGCCCACGGGAATCTGCGGTGTATCTTTTGTGATCTCGCCCGCTGTTGTCGTGATCGCCGAGACAACCGAATTTCCGAGTATGAACAAAGGCTGTACATCACCCGCCGCCTGAAACGCCGAGCCGGTAAATGTCGCGACGGAATCGATTTTTTCAGAATCATTTCGGCCGTTCAGGATCGCGTGCGGCCTCAGCGAAAGGTCCGCAAGCTTGAAAACCATCGGCCCTCTGGCATTCGGATTGATCGCGTAACCGTTGCTAAAAGTGAGGCCGAACGCCTTTGCCAGATTTTCGGCTGCGCCCGGAAACGGCATATGGTCGACGATAATCATAAGAGAACCGCCGCGTTTAACCCAATCCGTTACAGCATCGACCTCGTCTGCCGAAAATGCCGTCGGCGTCGGCAGCGTCCAGTCGGTTTTGTTGCGTTCCGCGAGTGCATTCGCGATGACGAGTATCTTCCCGCCTTTCAGCGACGTCTTGCTGAATTTTGATTTGGACGCTTTTACATCATAACCGTCTCGGCGAAGCAGTGCGGCAAAGGGCAGATACCGGCCGTCGGCTGTATGGAAATTAAAATGGGCCTCGTCTAACAAAACGATGGGGCCGCGCCCGGTTTTATACATCGGGTTCGGAATCGCGGGAGCGAACGCCGTATCGGGAACCTGCTGCGCATAAGCGGCAGCAGAAAAAATTGCGGCAGCGATAAAAACAAGAAGCTTGTTTTTCATACTTGGTTCTGATTAAAGGGATCGTTTCTTCCACTCATCTGAAACTGCGCGGCCCTTTTCGATATCATCGACTAGCAGAATAAGCTGATTTTGATGATCGCTGTAAAGCACTTCGATGTTTACACCCGCATCCGCCATCGCCCGCGAGATCTTGCCGAGCTGTCCGGGCTGATCCTGTCTTAGCTTTTGAACAAGGGCTTCACGGTCGGCGAGCACTTCGATCCCGGCCGTTTCGAGAGCGTTCCTGGCTGCATCGCCGTCTTCAAACAGGAAGTGTGCGACCACCGTGCCTTCAAAAAGCCACGCACCGCCGCCTTCGACGCTCACACCGGCGGCTCCAAGCGTTTCGCCCATTTCCGCCATCGCACCGGGTCGATTCTCCAAACGTATAGTCAGGTCACGCATTATATATTCTCCCGTGCTTCGATTATAACCGAGGTTTTTACCGAATTCGCGATAAAACATTTTTCATGTGCCGCCTCATGCAGTTCATTGATCTCTGTCACCGAAGGAACGTTGTCCCCGCTGAATTTGACCTGTGGGCGCAGCGTGACCTTTGTCATCGCCAGCTTTCCGTCCGTTTCTTTACCGAGCACGCCGACGGCGACGTCTTCGTAGCTTTCGACGACAAGATTTTTCTCCGCTGCTATCGACAAAAACCACAGCATATGACAGCTCGAAAGCGACGCCACGAAAGCTTCCTCAGGATCGACCGCCGCTTCGCTGGAATAAGGCAGAGGTACGACATGGGGCGAGGACGATCCCGCAACTTCGATCCCGCCGTCGAATATCAGCTTATGCCGCCGGCTGTATTTGTTATCGACAAAGGCATCGCCTTCACCTTTATTCCATTTAACTTTTACCGAATAAGCCATAGGCACAAAATATCACGTTTCTCACTTGGGAATAAATCCCGACGCCTGGTTGTTTCAAAAACCTGCGTAAACGCCGCCGAGCTGAACAGATGTTCATCGCTCCGTCTTCGACGATAACGACGCGGTCCAGAGCCCGCAAGGTCGACAGAGGTGTGATCGATCACGGGTTGTCGCTCATCGAGCCGACGAGAGCTTCCTGTATCGCGGCATCGCTCGGCGATGGCAAAAGGCAGCTTTTTATCCGTCTGATAATTGTTCCGGCTGGCGTTGTCGGCGATGAAATAATCGATTAGGGCGAGGAAAGAAAAGCAGGATATCGACTGCCGGAACAATTAGAAACACTCACGGTTTACTTGGCTGGATGATCTATTGTGTTGAACATCTTCAAGATAACCAACGCGTTGAGCGCAGCGAATACGAAATGGAGTGCGGTGATAGCCATTCCTTTTCCGGCTGCACCAACCGAAATAAAAACATCAAACCAGAGAATGTTGCTGATCCCGCAAATTAAATGGGCCGATAACCCGGCCCAGTTTCCAAAAGTCGCGGTATGTTTTTTTGAGAAATACCACATCGTTGCCGCCGTCAGGATCGCCAGCGAATGAGCCTCGACGACACCGATCACGAGCGGGTTCCTGTAAAAGGTCGTGCCGAAACTGCCGCTTCCTCCATAGTGCGAAAGCAAATCCGACACAAGCCCGAAGATGCCTGCCAAACCCAGAAACACGGCGTCGCCTCGCAGAATTATTCTTTTCATGGCAGATACCTCAAGAGAGGACAAACGTCCTCTCCGTGACTAATTAATTCAGCGATCATGAGCTGAAGACCGCGATTCTCCAATTTTAACCTGTTTTTCCGGCCTCATTTGTACACGCGTCGAATAGCATGCAAAATATCAACTTTGTAAACCCTTAGCAAAGAAAAAGTTGGATCCGATACAACTAAAAGCCTCGTTCCGGGTTCAAAGATAGAAGCAATAATATAGGTGTACCTTCGTTTTTATGTTTCAGCCCATATTTCTCGCCTTTTGCATCTTTTTTAGCATTTCTGCGTTTGCCCAGTTACCTGTAGAGCAACTTCCAATTGTCGGGGTCAGCGATATTTATCTCGCCCGCGACAACGGCGAAGGACAGGCCGGCGAGGCAGCGGACAATTTTATAACAACGGATGTTCCCATCTATTGTGTGGTCAAACTCGTCTCGGCCGACCCGGCAAATGTGCAGATGAATTTTATCGCCGTCAGTGTTCCCGGTGTAAAAGCGGAAACGAAGGTGGTCTCGGCTAATTTCAAAACAGACGGCCTTTACGACCGCGTGAATTTTACCGGCCGGCCCGCAGGGTTCTGGGTGGCGGGAAAATACCGCGTCGATATATTCGTCAATAAAATACTCGCAGGCAGTAAGGATCTCGACATCAAAAAGGCCGCGAATGCACCCCAAACAGGAACCGAAGCTGCTAAACCTCGCAGCTTTGTGAGGCCAACACCTTCGCTTCGCGCCCGTAAAAACTAGATATTTTTTAAGTTTTTAGCCAACGGATAACGCCGCGTCCAATCAGCACCGACTACGGATCAAATAAAGCGATCGATCTTTCGCAGTTTTTTGTTATAATAGCGAACTAGGTTTATCGAAGCGCCGTAAAAAATAACCATGCCAAGAGAACAAAACCGCATACAAATTCCGATGGAAATACTGCTCGACTCCGCCTCGGGAAAACGTGAGGCTCGGATCAGTGACCTTAGCATCGGCGGCTGCTTCGTCGATAGCATTGCCAGCTTTCCCGAAGGAGAACGGATGCAGTTCGAGCTTCGCCTGCCCGATTCTACAGTGGAAAAAATGACGGGTGAAGTTAGCTATGTTATTGAGGGGAACGGTTTTGGTATGAAGTTTGTAGGCCTGTCGGAAAAGCAGACGGCTCTCATTAGCTGGATCATTACTGAAAACGGCGGAACTCCTTAAAAATTTAGATCAAAAAAAATGCCCGCGCATAGAGCTGCGGACATTTTCGTTTGTGATCCGGTGACCCGCTAGTTACCAGCGGTTTGAACCGCCGCCGTAGCCGCCACCGCCACCGCGATTTCCACCACTACCACCGCTGCCGCCTCGTCCGCCGCCACCGCCATAACCGCCACGGCCACCGCCACCTCCTCCGCCATAACCGCCGCCGCCGCTGCGATTTTCACGAGGTTTGGCTTCGTTTACTTTCAATTCACGGCCATCTACTTCTTTTCCATCAAGTTCTTCGATCGCTCTTTCACCTTCTTCTTTCGAAGACATCTCGACGAATCCGAACCCGCGCGAGCGGCCAGTGTCGCGATCCTCGACGACCGATGCCGATTCGACCGTACCGATCGATGCAAACAATTCTTCCAAATCACTGTTCGATGTGTTGAAAGACAAATTTCCTACATAAAGCTTCATTGACATAATAAGAGTGTCCTTTCCCGATCGGGGAATCTAAAAGAAGTGTCGAACGCGAGTTAATTCGGAGAAACGGTCGGTCCGCGAAAAACTGGCGAGTCGGATGCTCAAAATCGGAGCTACTTCTATAACCAATAAACAACCTTGCCCTCGAACTTCCAAAACGCCGTCGAATAAAACTAGATCAATCGGGGCGCACCACCGTTGATGCGCGAGAGAAGGATTAACAATTTCCAATAATGCACACAATCAGTGACACTTGCAAATTAAATGTGTTAAATTCTTTGCGCCAGGATGAGTGTCCTTTCAAAGTGTCTAGGTTCGTCGAAAACCGAATCTTTGCTTTCGCATATCGGCTGGATCCACGAAGAAAAAAGCCTCCGGCAATGCCGAAGGCTTTTTCGTATAGATATTAAATATCTACAAACTACCAGCGGTTCGAACCACCACTGCCGCCGTATCCGCCACCACCGCCGCCGCGATTTCCACCGCCGCCGCCGCCGCCGTAACCACCACGGCCGCCACCGCCACCGCCGCCGCCGCGGCTTTCCTGCGGTTTAGCTTCGTTGACTTTCAGTTCACGGCCGTCTACTTCTTTGCCGTTAAGCGTTGCAATAGCATTTTCGCCTTCTTCCTTCGAAGACATTTCGACAAAACCGAATCCGCGTGAACGGCCTGTTTCACGATCTTCGATGATGTTCGTCGATTCTACCGTTCCGACCTCACCAAACAACTGCTCCAAATCTGAGGTTGACGTATTGAAGGAAAGATTTCCTACATAAAGTTTCATTGACATAATTAAAGTGTACCTTTTCCCTAAAGGGGAATTCTAAAGAAGCGTCGACTCGATCAGATTTCGGAAAATTGATTCGGTATCGGGTGCTCAAAAAAGCGAGCTGCTTCTGCAACTAATAAACGGCCTGCTCTCAAACTACCCAAAAAACCGTCTTTGACGAGCGCATCATAATTGACGCGAGAGAAGGATTAACAGTTTTCATAATGATTCATTTTTATTGATTGCGCAAGCATCATTTTCACCGTATGGCCAATCGATGCCTCGATGATGCATAACGCGTGAGCCTTTTCGTGCTCGATCGACTGAATCCGATTCGCCAAATGGCTCGAAAATCAATGTAAAATCATTGTTAAACTTTTTTGTTGAATTTCACGTATATTAAGCGTAAAATCGCATAGCAAAACAAGATACACGTTTTCGTTCCCAATTTTCGTTTATACATGCTCCCGCATCGTCGCCGCCCGTGTAGAAAAACATTTTTTGTACTTTTGAGCGGCTTGCTGTGCTTACTGCTATCTGGCTGAAATTTGTTGTCATTATCTTTAATAAGCACGATTGGTATTCCCAATCTCAAACCGGAGGTTATACACAATGAACCGTTTCTTCACTCTGTTGGTCTTGATCGCGACGTTTTGCCTTTCGGCTTTTGCACAGGCGGGCGTTTCGACTTCCGAAATTAGAGGGCGGATAGCCGATCCGAACGGGGCCGTCGTGAACGGAGCCACCGTCACCGCGACGGATGCCGACAAAGGCGTTACCCGAACCGCTACCACGGACAGTGATGGGGAATACCGATTCCTCTCACTGCCGCCGGGAACGTATCAGATCCGCGTCGAGGCGAGCGGTTTTAGCAGCCAGGTAAAGAATGCCATTCAAGTAACGGTCGGCCAGACAGCGGACCAGAATTTTGCCCTTCAGATCGGCGACGCGACCGCGACGGTTGAAGTTACGGGTGATCCGCCGGTGATCGAAACGGACAGATCGCAGCAATCCACGACAATAAACGAGCGCTACATTCGCGACCTGCCCATCGACCGCCGTGATTATTTGACCTTCACACTTCTCGCTCCCGGTGTCGTGGATTCGAACGCATTAGCCGACAATACCGATTTCCGTGTGGCTCAAACACCGAACAGCGGCATCTCGTTCTACGGCAATAACGGACGCGGCAACAGCATAACGGTTGACGGTGCCGAGGCCAACGATCAGGGCGGCGGAGTTCGTTCAACGCTTAGCCAGGAAGCCGTGCAGGAATTTCAGATCAACCGCAGCAATTATAACGCCGAGCTCGGCGGTGTCAGCGGCGGCGTCATCAACATCGTCTCAAAGACGGGTACCAACAACCTTCGCGGAAGCGTATTCGGATATTTCCGTAACCAGAGCCTGGATGCTGGCGACCCGTTCGCCTTTGTGCTCGATGGCAATACTCTTACCCGAATTAAACCTGATGCCAACCGCCAGCAATACGGATTCACGGTCGGCGGACCGATCAGCAAAGACCGCACCTTTTTCTTTGGCGGATATGAAGGCCTGCGGAGGCGCGAATCGTCGGCCGTGCCCCTTCTGACAAATTTGAATATTTTTAATCCCACAGGTTCTCAGGCCTCCATTCTTGCAAATCTCGCCGCCAGTACCGATCCGACGCCGTTGCAGTGTCTCAGCAGCATGCCGGCGCTGCTTGTCCCCCGCGCTACGTGTGCCGGAATCTTGCAGGGAGTGCTTACCTCCGACCAACCGACGGTCGATCTTTTCCGCAACAATAGCGGCGTCTTTCCGTTCAATACGGATTCTCACGCGGCGTCTTTTCGCGTAGACCATATACCGAGTTCATCGAACAGTTTTTTTGCCCGTTACAGCTTCACGGATCGTGAGGAAGGCAATCAGTCGACACGGGCGTTGCTGGGGTTTTCACGTTCAAATAATGTAGAAGTTCTCGACCACAACATCGCTGGCGGGTGGACGCATATTTTTAATTCTAATGTAAGCAACGAACTTCGCGTTCAATACAACTATAACGAGCTTTTCGTTACTTCAAATGATCCTAACGGCCCCGAACTTAATATCGCCGGTTTCGGATTCTTCAATCGAGACATCTTTCTGCCTAGCTTCAATTTCGACAGGCGTTATGAGATCGTCGATAACTTTTCGCTGGTCAAAGGAGCCCACCGGATGAAATTCGGCGGGAGTTTTCTACTTCGCGATGGGTTTTTCGATGCGAAAACATTTTTTAGCGGCCGCTTCGGTTTCGGTGCATTGCCGGGAAGGTTTGTATCTCCTTTCTTTGTTGTGAATCCGGCGAATTCGGCCCAGGATATTCCGATCAGCGCACTGCAGGCATTCGACCTTGCGTTGCCGCAATCTTATCAGCAGGGCTTCGGCGATGGAATTGTCGGCGGCAAACTTCCATATTACGCGGTCTATGCCCAGGATACCTGGCAGGCGACGTCGAATCTAACATTGAACTACGGTTTGCGTTACGAGATCGACACCCGAAGGGAACCGAATCCGACTTATAAAAAGAACTTTGGGCCTCGTGTCGGGTTCGCATGGAGTCCTTACGAGGATGGCAAGTCCATAATCCGCGGCGGCTACGGCATCTTTTATGCGCAAATTCCATTTGTTATCGATTATGTAGTGCAATCTCTTAACGAGATCGACGGCGTTCGACAGATCCCGCAGGTCCTCACGACACTTAACGCCGCAAACCCGTTTGCCACGAGCGGGCCGATAAATATCTACAGAACGCTTCGTGCTCAAGGAGTGATCGGTGTTCCGACGACAATTCGGCAGATCGTTGCATCTGATCTGGCACAATTCGGGATTCCTGTTTCGCAAACCGGTCCGCGTAATCCGCTAACCGTTCTGTTCCGTGCCGATCCGACCTACAGGAATCCGCGGGCGCAGCAGGCGAGTTTAGGCTTTGAACAGGAAATTGCACCCGGTTTCAGTTACGGCATCAGTTATGTCTGGGCACTAACACAGTTTATCACTCGTGCACGCGATATTAATTTGCTTGATCGACCGATCGGGGCCCGCGGAATCCGTGAATATGGAACGTCCCCCGATTGTGCCGGAGCGTTAAGTGTCAATTGTTTTCGCAACCCTCTCTTGTTCCAGGAGATAATTTACGAAGCGGCTGCGTCGGCCAACTATCACGGCCTGATCTTCGAATTCAACAAGCAATTTGGACGTAGTATTGCCGTCTCCGGAAATTACACTTACAGCGAGGCAAACGATCAGGTGACGGATTATAACAGCGATTTCCGTGCGTTTGACCAACTCGACGACGGCCCGGAATATTCGCTTTCCGCATTCGATCAGCGTCATAAATTTGTTATCTACGCGGCACTGCAAAGTCCTTGGCGCAATATTTTTCTCCGCGATTTCACGCTGACCCCGATCTTCCGGGCGAATAGTGGCCGTCCTTTCAATTTGCTTGCCGGTGTTGATGTAAACGGCGACCGCAGCACGAATGGCGACCGTCCGCTGCTGGTTGAAAGTGGTGAGATTCGAGGCCCGATTGCGAGAAATATCGGTAAAGGCCCGGGATTTGCGACATTTGATATGCGGGTAACGAAGAAGATCAGCTTTAGTGAAAGGATGAGCCTGGATCTCACGATCGAAGGTTTCAATCTATTCAACCGCCTCAACTATGCCTCTATAAACAACACGGTAGGTTCGACATTCGGAACTATTGAAGATGTAAGAGGACGTTCGGACGTGAGTCCAAGCAGTCCGCTTGGTTTTACTTCGGCCTTCGATGCCCGAAAGATCCAGCTTGGCGCGAAGTTCAGGTTCTAGGCACAGTGACTTTGCATTCTTAAGGGGAGAAGCCTGACCGTTAGGGAGGGCTTTTCTTTTTAGCAGAAGCCTGCAAGTTTAGTTAGGAGCACACGCTTAGCGAAGAAAACTTTTCTAACGGTCAGGCTTCTGCCAATTCCTTGATCTTATCGATTTGCTCCAGCGCCGCCCTTTCACCGAGTTCGATAAATTCATCCATTTTCCTTATCTCGTCCGGCCTGAGATGCGCGATCTGCGGTTCGATGACTACATCGGCGCGGTAATGCTGATTTTTCGAAGCGGTTCTGAGCATCATCATCGCCGATTGGAAAAACGCACCGGCTAGTGTCTTCGGAAGTCCGCGAAAGGCCGCGCCGCAAGCCATCAGATCGACCGCGATAACGATATCCGCGCCCATCCTTCTCACGTGTTTGGCGGGCATCGGCGAGGTTACGCCGCCATCGACGAGATGACGGCCGTTTTCATCCGTCAGCGGCAGAAAAACCCCAGGTACGGCGCAGCTTGCCCTCACCGCGAACGCAATGTCGCCGTGATCTTTAAGGATAACTTCTTCGCCGGTTTCCAGATCGCATGCCACCAGAGACAAGGGCAGAGATAGGTCTTCGAATCTTTGTACTGGAAAATGCTGCCGGATAAACTTTCCCATCGGAGCATTTGAAAGAATTGCTCTCGGCGAATACGAAAGGCTCGTCATATTAAGCCAGCCGATCTTTTTTGCGACCGCCGTGAGTTCGGCGACCGTCATTCCAGACGCCATAGCTGCCCCGACGAATGATCCGGCTGACGTCCCTGAGATAAAATCGATCGAGATCGAATGGTCCTCCAGCGCCTTGAGCACACCGATATGAGCAAAGCCGCGTGCCCCGCCGCCGGAAAGTGCGATGCCGATTGTTTTTCTCGCCATAAGAAAGAATGGAACACGGATCGAGCGGATAAAGATACAGATCCACAGATATGAAAAATATTAAGGCCTTTCATATCCTCGAAAATCCGCCATCAATTAGATCCACCTCCTATCGCCAAAATTGATTTTAACTGCTCTTTGTGGAAAACTTAAACGCCTATTATGACTCCTCAAAATTCCCTGCAATTTCAACGGCCATCGACGACAGCCGACATAGCCGCTGGCGAAAAGGTTTGCCCTGTTTGCTCGCGCGAAACGCCCGATGAATTTGTCCCGCTGATCGTGCTCGAAGAAGATCTGCAAAAACTCATCATGGCAAATGCACCAGATACATGGGAATTCCAGGCTATTTGCTCTCGCTGCGTGCGAATTTTCGAGCGTGCCAAGGATCACATAATAAAAGACGCGGCGATGCAGAAGGACGGATCTCACGTGCTTTCAACCCCGCTGCGGCTCGATGCTGACGAGCGTTTCACGGGCCGCGGTGTGACTATCGCGTTTCTCGATTCCGGATTTTACCCCCATGTCGATTTGACGGCGCCGAAAAACCGCATTGTTGCCTACCGCAGCCTGCTCGACGCGGACGGGGAACTCGGGTCGCTGTTCCAGCCCGATGTCGCGAGCTGGCATGGCATGATGACCTCGGTTGTCGCTGCTGGAAACGGTTCGCTGTCGAACGGATTTTACAGCGGGATCGCACGGGACGCCGATGTAGTTTTAGTGAAACTGGCCCGCACCGGTCGCATCACCGAGGAAAATATTCAGGAAGGTTTGGAATGGGTGCTCGCCAACCGTGAAAAATACGGAATTCGCGTCGTTAATATTTCCGCCGGCGGTGACTACGAGCAAAGCTATCTCGGTGATCCGTTGTCACAGACGGTTGAAAAATGCGCGAGCAATGGGATTTCGGTCGTCTGTGCGGTCGGCAATGCCGGACATTTGCCGAATCACCCGGTTTTTCCGCCCGCAAGTTCGCCTTCGAGTATCGCGGTCGGCGGACTCGATGATAATAATTCGATGAACCGAGCGAAACGGGGAATGTACCGTTCATCATACGGCCCGACTCTCGATGGTTTGCAAAAACCGGAGATCATCGCTCCCTCGATATGGGTTCCTGCCCCGATCCTGCCGAACACGCCGACCGCCCAGCAGGCGGCTTTGCTGGAAACCCTTGACCAGAGCGAAGACGGCGATCTTCATTCGATCATCGCGGCCAATTCGGGGATCGACGGCGAACTGGATGCCGCTCTCGACCGGCCGGTTCACAGCATCCGCCAGATAATCACGCTAAAGCTCCAGCAGGAAAACGTCATTACGAAGCATTACAAATACGTCGACGGCACTTCGTTTTCGGCGCCGATCGTATCGTCCGTCATCGCCCAGATGCTCGAAGCCAATACGAGGCTCACGCCGCAGCAGATCAAGCGAATTCTAATCTCGACCGCCGAACGTCTCCCGCATTACGAAGTGGACCGTCAGGGCTGGGGCGTCATCGATCCGCGACGAGCTGTCCAAATGGCTTTGGCCGCCGTGTCAGAACCATCTGCGTAAGCGGCTGATACGAATCCGCAAAAATATTGTCAGATCCAAAAAGTAACCCCAGGATCGACATTAGCACCCGCTAACGCAAGTGGTTGAGACATAATTCGCCAAGGTCAATTGCTTCTAAAATTATAAACCAGTTCGCCGGACGTATTCTGGCCGTTGGGGCGGATCTTCGACTGCCGTGCTGCGCTTTCTGCGGATGCCCGTAGAAGCGGGTGGCCGCTTACGGCTCTTGCTGAAACGACGTTTCCGCGTTCGTCCACCGCGACTTGCACCCTTACCTCGCCTGACGCTCGCATTTGTTTTGCGGCCGCAGGATATGCCGGGGTCGGAAGCCTTACGGCCCGGCCGTTCAGCACACCCGAATTCGAATCACGTGTCGGCGGCGTGGGCGTGCTTCGCGGCGGCGGCGTCACGCCAGGCCTTATGATTATCGGTGTCTGTGTCGGGAACGGCGTTCGTGTCGGGGTCGGTGTCGGATCGTCGTCATCATCATCGGGTGTAGGTGTCGGTGTGATGCTCGGACTCGGCCTGGGTGTCGGTGTCGGCGTTTTTACGTTAAGGTTGGTATTGAGATTGGTTGATGTATTGAGATCGGAGTTTGTATTGAAGTTGAAATTGCCGTCGATGCCAAGATTTGTGTTGAGATTTGTATTGACGTTCAGGAAATTCGCATTGGTATTTATATTCGAATTATTCGCGTTACTATCTCTTTGCATAAGCCAGAAACCGGCCGCACCGACCGCCAGCACGGCGAGCGTTCCGATCATTGTCAAAAACACGACCTTTGCCGTATTCGACGGCGGCGGCTGATATGGCGGCATGGCCCTTACCCTCTGCTGATCCGCAAAAGGTTCTGGCGATGTCGGGACGACGATCCGCGGCGGCGGCGGCTGTTCCGGGGCGAACGATTCTTCCTCGAAATCATCCGGCAGCGGCGGCGGAACCGAAATATTTCGCCTTATCACGGTAACGTCGTCCGGGCTGTCCTCGTCCGCTTCGTCGAGATTCTCGCTCGGCATTGCGATAAAATTCGGCTCGTCCTCATCCAGCAGCGGCGTGCCGTCCTTCATACAAAAACGCAAAACTTCCTCGTCGTATCGTGTCTCGCAGGTCGGGCAATATTTCATATTTTAGGCGTCCGGCTCGGGAAGGAGATAAAAAATTGCTGCTTTTCGGATTCTATCATTGAAAACTGATTTTCGGCGAACGCGCGTCAAGGCACAAAGTTATAAGTGATAACGCCCGACACCTTTACCGGACGGCCGGAGAGCAAAGTCGGTTTGAACGTCGCGGATCGTGCCGCCTCGACTGCCGCACCGCGAAGCAGCGGATGGCCGCTGACCGCA
The DNA here is from genome assembly GCA_014379075.1 of Pyrinomonadaceae bacterium. Taxonomy (GTDB): domain Bacteria; phylum Acidobacteriota; class Blastocatellia; order Pyrinomonadales; family Pyrinomonadaceae; genus OLB17. Next base: position 19,865 of record JACMMN010000419.1, read on the forward strand.
TTAGCCGAAACCACCTTGCCATTTTCATCGATCAGCACCTGGACATTTACCGATCCCGACGCACTTACCGCCCTCGCCGCGGGCGGGTATGAAGGCTGCGGCAAGGTGACTGCCTTGCTGTTGACGACACCGCCGGAAATCGTTTTCGGCGGATCGCCCGTTGCAGACGGTGCCGGCTTGGCGCTGATCCTGTTTGCGCTCACATTCGCGAAAGTGGTATTCGCATTAGCCGCAGTCGTGGGCGGGTTGATTGAAGGATCGTAAACTTCGGGCCCGCCGCTGGCCGTCTCGTAACTTCCGCCGCGATAGGTGTAAAGGATGCACGCGAGTCCGAGTCCGAAGACAAGCAAAAGCACCGCCGAAACCTGGCCGACCGTGACAATGCAGCCCATTCGCGTTGCGGGATCGACCGCTGACA
>JACMMN010000420.1 GCA_014379075.1 Pyrinomonadaceae bacterium
AAACCGGCGTCGATCATTACCGAGAATTGGCGGGTGAACACAGCCAATTCCTTGGCGCCGACCTTTTTGCGTCTGCCGAGTTTCGGGATCGAAACCACGCGGCCTTTTTCAGAGGCCTGCGTCATCACGATCTGCTCGCGACGCAATAAAGCCCGAAGTTCGTCCTGGCTGGTGGCTTCTCTTTCGCCGGCAACCAATTCATTTAAGCGATTTCTTCCTTTGAACGCGTATGTAGGCATATTTCTCTCTCACTCCTGTCAACTTTGGCAATCTCAGATTTCAGATTCCAAGTTTCAGATCCGGGAAACAATTTTGAATTTGAAATCTGGTATCTGGATTCAATTTTATCGAACCGGCGGACGCTGTCCGATCGTTCGTCCTTGTGCATAGGGACTCGCGTGGTTTCCCGGCATAGGAGGTTTTCCACCGCCGCCGCCGTAAGAATTATTAAGTCCCGACCCGCGTTCTATGAGTTCCTTCAATTCATCGGCATTCGATGACCGCTGCATTGCTGTATCGAGCGTTATCTGTTTTTTGTGGTAAAGCGAGGCAAGCGCCTGATTGAACGTTTGCATCCCGAATTTGTCCTGGCCCGTCTGCATCATTGAGTAAATTTGGTGGATCTTGTCCTCGCGGATAAGATTTCGGATGGCAGCATTGGGGACCAAAATTTCAAGAGCCATGACGCGGCCGTCATTCGATGCCTTCGGCAGCAGCGTTTGGCAAAGAACTCCTTCCAGCACCAGAGAAAGCTGCGTGCGTATCTGAGCCTGCTGAGCAGACGGGAAAACGTCGATGATGCGGTTTATGGTCGAATAAGCGGAATTAGTGTGCAGCGTGGCAAACGTCAAATGTCCCGTTTCAGCGATACGCAGGGCCATTTCGATCGTTTCGAGATCACGCATTTCGCCGACCAGCACGATGTCCGGATCCTGACGAAGGGCGGTTCGAAGAGCCGCTCCGAAGGAATGGGTATCCGCCGCGACTTCACGCTGGTTCACGACGCAATTTTTGTGATTATGCAGGAATTCTATCGGGTCTTCGATCGTCAGAATATGTTCGTGGCGGTCGATATTTATCTTATCGACCATCGATGCCAGCGTCGTCGATTTACCCGAACCGGTCGGCCCTGTTACCAGCACCAACCCGCGCGGCTTCTTGCACATATCCGAAACTACCGTCGGCAATCCCAATGCTTCGAAACTTTTTATCTCGTAAGGGATCGCTCGAAATACTGCTCCGACCGCTCCCTTCTGATTGAATATGTTGGCACGAAAACGCGACATTCCCTTGAGACCGAATGAAAAATCGAGCTCGAGATTTTCTTCGAACCGGTGCTTCTGAGCATCCGTCAGGACGGAGTATGCGAGCCTTTTCGTGTCACTCGGCGTCATCGCTCCAAAACCCGGAAGCGGCGATAGATGTCCGTGTACGCGAACTTGAGGTGCCGAATTGGTTGTGATGTGAAGGTCGGATCCGCCTGCGTCCGTCATTGACTTCAGGAGTTCAGGCAGGGTTATTTTTGATTCGGCGGTGCTTTGTTGGTCGAGGCTCATATTAATTGGTGGGGTTTTCAGAACTGCGCCGGAAAAAGCGCAGTTCTGAATTCGGATCGTCTGGGGTTGTTTTATTCCTTAACTGCAGCCTGTTGAACGGGCTGCGGACGGTTTTGGAGAGAAAAGATCACCTTTTCCGATTCTTCCGCAAGTTTTTCGGCTGCATCGGTCTGCGAATTTGTCGCAACACTGTAGATACGTCCGTCGACTTCGGTAAAGTAGAACATTCGCGACTGAACCCGGCCGCCGTTGCCCTGGGATTGAGCGACGACTACGTAAACCTTTTTACCGCCAATGTCCTTTTGGAAGTCGTTCACCACCCAGCCGTTTTCACGCACCATGCGGTTGATCACTTCGCGTCTAAGAGATGACGTGGGAACACCGCCGACCGTGCGGTTACGGCCCGTGTCGATAGTTTCGCCCATTGCGGGGCCGACAACGGAAATCGCGGCTGAGCCCAAGTCATAACCGTTTCCGTTATCAACACGAAATTCGATCTCGCTGCCCGATGATGGGCCGCGTTTCCAGCCCTTAGGAGCGGCCTGGCCTGATGGCAGCATTGCCGTCGTTTGGTCGTCGACGCGTTTTGCCGTACCCGCA
>JACMMN010000421.1 GCA_014379075.1 Pyrinomonadaceae bacterium
ATCATCTGATCACAGGCGACCGCATCTCCAATGTGCTTAGACCGCTCTCGGCCGCTGACGGGCATCACTCCGTACTTGCAACATCCCGCAACTGGCGGGCAAACCGCATCGAACATGATGCTCACATGATAAACCAGCCGACGCTGATCATCTGGGGCGAAGAAGACACCGTAATCGGCATCCACAACGGCTACAGCCTCCATGATTCGATCCTCAATTCCCGCTTCGTAATCCTAAAAAACTGCGGCCACGTTCCGGCCGAAGAAAAGAGCGAACTAGTCAGTGAGCTCGTCACCGAATTTTGCCGCGATAAAAGAGGCAGAATCGAAACGAAAAATAGCGAAGAAATGTCGGTGGTTTAGGAGACAAACAAGTGAAACTAAGACCAGGACAAAAAATTAAGATTGAGGAAAATGACTCGGTAGAATTTATCCATCAAGTTAACTCAATAATGGAGTCGTTGATCTTCAAATATGACGTCGGAGAGATTGTTTTTGTAAAGATCAAAAATTGGTTTGATCACAAATGGCTTAACTTTACCGGGAAATCGATAGTACATTTTCCTACTTTGGATCCGGACTGGGGGCGAGATGAATCGCTAGATACTGTTTCCCTTAGTGAGGTGACAATTCCACCATTCAATCCTAAAAGGGTAATATACTCGAAGTTTTTTCGATTAAAAAATACCGGAAACGAAGAGGTTGGGAAAGCAATTCAGATTTATCAAAGAAGTACCGAGAATCGCCAACGCCTAGTTGCGGATTACACGCAGGACGGGTTGTTGCTTTGGTTCTCTTCAAACACAAAAACCAATCAGAAAGGAAGCTTGATGGTTTACCGATCCCAAAATAATAGCGTGGACAGTTGGTACGTATCATTTGAGAATATCAATGGATGGCGCGCAACAAAGGCGAAAGGCATAAATCTGGACGCGATTCATAACCACGCATTTATGAATGGTTGAAAGTGGTTTTAACATCCTTTTTAAGCTGGCTTTCGAATTTGGCGTATCGCCTTCGACAAAGTTCATGCATGAATTTGTATCCTTCGACCGCGAAATTCTTCGAGCTAAACTCGCTAAGATCCAGGCTCTTTCATCGGCTGCTCTTTATGGTCACGGCATCTTTACTTCGCTTACAATCTCTGACGGTAAGCCATTTCTTTGGGAAAGACACTGGCATCGGTTGATGGCAGCGGCCGAAAAAACAGGGATCGATATCTCTAAGTTCGCGGAAACTGATGTAGCGGAGACAATCTGTTCATTGATAGAAAACAACGAAATAACGAACGGCCGGGCGCGGATCACAATCTTCGATGAAGCGACAAGCGGTGTCTGGTCGTTCGACACTGGCCGAAAAACAAGTTTACTGATAACAACCGCCGACAATCGCAAGATCGCGGACAAATTTCAGTTGGCAGTTTCGCCGCACCGAATCAACACGACCTCACCGCTGGCCGGTATCAAGTCCTGCAATTACCTCGAACACCTTATGGCGTTTGACGAGGCAAAGGTACACGGTTTTGACGAGGCGGTCAGACTGAATGAACGCGGCGAGGTGGCGTCGGCCTGTATGGCGAATGTGTTTTGGTTGAAGGGTGGAAGGCTGTTTACGCCGAGCCTGAAAACCGGCTGTCTGGCCGGAACGACGCGGGAGTTTATTCTTGAAAATATTGAGTGCGAAGAGGTTAAGGCTGGTGAGGAAGCGATCCGGGAAGCCGACGAAATTTTCCTCACATCAGCCGGGATCGGCGTTGTGCAGGTTGCGGAGTTTGACGGAAGGGCAATGCGGCGGAACCCGCACGGAATTCTCGATATTGTGCCAAAACCTATCTGAATTCACACAAAAACACGAACCCACGCCAATGACGCACGTTCGTGTTTATTCGCTGGCGAAAAAACTTAAGCTGCCGTTTCGAACAGGGCAAGGATCTGCTTGCCTTCGATCGAACGCGGGTCGATGGTGCGAAGGTGCTTTTGGCCCTGCATTTCCCACAATGCGGTTACCGTACCTTCTTTTTCAACGGCCTGGTAATGAACGTCTTCCGGTTCGACCGCAACTTCCGGTGCGGGTGCTTCGGCAACTGTAATGGTCGGCGCGGCTTGTGTAGTTTCTTCAACCGCCTCGGCGGTTTTTACTGCTTCATCTGACATTAACTTAAATATCTCCTAAATTAGTCCGGCAATTTCTAAGGCTTTTCAACATTCGGCTTCTCGGCGATCGTAATGGTTTCCTTCGACCTTTCATCACGGCCCGAATTTCTCTCCGCTATTGTAATAGTCGGTTTGGCTTCGGTTTCGTCCGCATCATCTGTTCTTTCGTTCGACATAATAATTAAGTCTCCTTAACTTTCTGAATGAATTGTCTTGACCAAACCTAAATTATGTCAAAAATGCGCGGCTTTGTCGAATTTTTAGTGCTATCTAATTACCTTTAAAAACTCAGATGTGTCAATTTCAGCATCGGCAAGAGCACCCTTAAGCGTAAAACGGTCAACTTCGTCATGAAACGGAAATACGATCAATCGTCCATCAAAGTGTTTCATTTTCACATGACTGCCTTTGCGGCTCACTTCAACGAAACCCATTCTTTTCAAAGCCCCAACAACCTGGCGTCCAGAGAGAAGCGGAAACTTCATATGGCAAGCTCGACGATCTCTCGGCCCTTGGTCTTGATAAAATCTGAGGGTTCTGGTTCCAGGTATAAATCAATTGCTTCCTTGATGTTCAAAAGGGCCTGCTCTTTTGTCTTCCCTTGCGACCAACAGCCTTTTAATGCCGGAACGCGAGCAACAAAATAGCCATCTTCGCCTGTTTCAACTATCACTTTTATATTCATACAACCTGAATTGTATCAAACAATCCTTTTTAGCGGACACGTTTCGGATGCAGTTCGTAGAACCAAAAATCGTTGTTCGGCTGGTCGATCTTTAGCTCATCAGTTTTGCCGTCCTTGTCGATCGAGAAGGTCACAAACCCGCGGGGGAAGTTGTAGGCGACGGACGGCCGCCACTTGATCTGAAACGTGTCGTAGTGCCAGTGCTCAAGGTCGGCGACAAAGTTGGGCGACCGCGAGAAACGCATAACCAAACGTCCGCCCTCGTCGGCGATCGTAATCGCACCGTAGAGATCGTCGGAATATGTGCCGGGATAATTTAAAAGAGCCAGTGTCGGCTTTGTATTCGCGACGCGGGCCGCATC
>JACMMN010000422.1 GCA_014379075.1 Pyrinomonadaceae bacterium
AAGATCTCAAATTGCGAAACTTACCCGCAGCAGAAAAGGATTGACGCGTCGCGATAAAAAAGATTAAACTTGTTTGTAACGGTTTGGTACATTTCCAAACTCTATTCGACTTCATTTCACCCGGACCGTTAAAAACTTTCAAAATCAAAGAATCCGGCTTCTGCTGATCGGAACCGCTGCCGAACCATCTTTTTCAAATTATGCTGACCAGAATTGACGATCTATTGCGCATGGCGATCAGCTTCGGAGCTTCCGACCTGCATTTGCGGGCCGGCTCGACGCCGGTGATCCGGGTGAACGGCGAACTGCGGCCGCTGTCGGGCGTGATGAAACTCAATCAGGACGAGACGCTGGAAATGGCGTTCTCGATGATGTCCAACCGCCAGAAACTGCATTTTAAGGAAGTTTATGAGGTCGATATCGGCTACGGCGTCTCCGGCCTCGGCCGCTTTCGCGTCAATATATTTCAGCAGAGAAATTCCATAGGGATCGTTGCCCGCGTGATCTCGGACAAGATCCGCAACTTTAACGAACTCGGGCTGCCGCCGGTGATGCAGTCGATCTCTGATGAAAATCGTGGGCTGATACTCGTAACCGGAACGACGGGCTCCGGAAAATCCACCACGCTTTCCGCCATCGTTGACGACATCAACGAAAAAAGAAATTGTCACATCGTCACGGTAGAAGATCCGATCGAGTTCCTTCACAAGGACAAAAGGTCGTTCATCACCCAGCGTGAGGTCGATGTCGATACCCGTTCCTTCGCCGAAGCCCTGCGCGGAAGCCTGCGCCAGGACCCGGATGTGATCCTCGTCGGCGAAATGCGGGATCTCGAGACCATCGAAACGGCGCTCGTCGCCGCCGAAACGGGCCATCTCGTGCTTTCGACGCTGCATACGCTCGACGCCCAGGAGACCCTGACCAGAATTATCTCGGCATTTCCGCCTTATCAGCAGAAATCCATCCGCATCCAGCTCGCCGGACTGCTCAAAGCCGTCGTCTCGCAGCGTCTGATGAAATCCGCAAAGGGGCAAACCCGCGTCCCGGCCGTCGAGGTGCTCATTTCGACGCCGCTTATACGCGATTATATCCTCCACGAAGAGAAGACCTCTTCCATCAGAGACGCGATCGCCGCCGGAACATCGCAATACGGCATGCAGACCTTCGACCAATCTCTGTTTTACCTCTATCAATCCGGCATGGTTACCCTCGAGGAAGCACTGCGTGGCTCGACCAATCCGGACGAATTTCGACTACGCCTGGCCGGCATCCAAAACACATCCGGACTGGCCAAGGAAGAGATGGAAAAACTTAGCGGGGTCGGCAATATTTCCAGTTTACTGTCGCGGAATTGACTTTATAATTGCTGCCTGACATTAGTCGTATAGGAATATCCCGTTCTCTCCCGTTCACCTGATTCGTGGTTGGACCCCACTCCGACTGCGCAAACTTTGCCGGCAAGACGATCATCCGATCATTCGCCGGCTTTCGCGATTTGGCGAAACCCCATTCTCGTCCAATGTGATAAGATTAGTTAAATATTGATGGATTAAGGTTTTTCGACGAACAAGTCTTGACATAAAAGGCGTTCGCCGTGTAAATTTTATGTTTATCTGATTATGCAAACAGGTATGGAAACTCGCTAATTATACGTTCGGTTTCAACCGTCCGCCTTAAGCTTTTCCGCTAGATTGTCTCACCGGTCAATCTTCCAAAACACCTGCTGATCTGTTCGGTAAAAACATTTACGAGAATTTTAAGTAAGGAAGTTTAAACATAGTTAAATGACAAACGAGGTTAACAAAGAGACTGAAGAATCGACTGCCGGCGAAGCTTCGGTCGTGGAAAAAGCACATCAACCCGAGGCTGTTAAGGCTTCGGCTCCGGTAATGGAAGATGCTCCCGAAGAGCCGCAAAGCATGGGCGACATTGATTTTGGCGCGATACTTGAACAGTTCGAGCAAGAGCAAACCATCTATCACGCGGGCGAACTGGTCGAAGGCAAAGTGGTCGGCGTATCCGACCGCGGCGTTTTGGTCGATTTCGGCTACAAATCCGAAGGCGTCATTCCGGCGGAAGAAATAGCTAACAGTTCGGAGCCTGTTAATGTTGGCGACTCGGTCGAAGTCGTTATCAAAAGTATTCATTCCGGCGATGCTCCGCCGATCCTTTCACACGTTGACGCCAAGATGCGCAAGGTTTGGAACGAGATCGAAGAAGCCTTTAAAGAAGAGCGCACAGTCACCGGACGCATCCTCGACAAAACCAAAGGCGGCCTGCGCGTCGATCTAAACGGCATCGAGGCCTTTCTGCCGGGTTCGCAGATAGATTCCAGGCCGATCCGCAGTCTCGACGCCTACAAGGGCCAGGACATCGAAACCAAGATCATCAAATTCAGCCGCCGCCGCAACAATATAGTCTTGTCGCGCAAGGTGATCACCGACCTCGTCATAAACGAACAGAAGTCCGCGACACTCAGCCAGATTGAAGTCGGCTACGTAGTTGAAGGTACGATAAAAAATCTGACCGAATACGGAGCTTTTGTCGATATAGGCGGAATTGACGGGCTTTTACACGTAACCGATATGTCATGGGGGCGTATTCAGAATCCCGGCGACCAGTTTAAGGTCAACGACCATATTCAGGTAAAGGTTCTCAAACTTGATCGTGAAAAGGAAAAGGTTTCGCTTGGATACAAGCAACTCCTCCCGGATCCCTGGTCAACGGTGATCGAAGTTTATCCGGTTAGTTCCAAAGTTACCGGAAAGGTTTCCTCCGTTACCGAATACGGTATCTTCGTCGAACTCGAACCAGGTGTCGAAGGCCTGGTTCACGTTTCCGAGATCTCGTGGTCGAAGCGTTCGGCGAATCCGAAGCGCATGTTCCATCGCGGTGACGATGTCGAGGTTCAGGTGCTCGGCGTCGATACCGAGGAAAAACGCATCAGTCTCGGCATGAAGCAGCTTCAGGAAAACCCCTGGGACAACATTCAGGATCGTTACCCGGTCGGGACGAAAATTCACGGAAAGGTCCGTAATCTTACCGATTTCGGTGCATTCGTCGAACTCGAAGATGGCATCGACGGCCTCGTTCACGTTTCCGATATTACTTGGGCCAAGAAATTAAAGCATCCCAAGGAATTGCTCAAAAAAGATCAGGAAGTCGACGCGATCGTTACCAATATCGATGCCGCCGGCCAGCGTCTTTCGCTGTCGATGAAGGACCTTACACCAAGCGCGTGGGAAGGCTTCGTCGCAACACACCGTCCGGGCGACGTCGTTCGCGGGAAGGTTTCACGCTTTACCAGCTTCGGCGTCTTTGTCGAGCTTGGCGAAGGTTTGGAAGGCTTGTGCCACATTTCGGAGCTTTCGGATGAACGCGTTGAAAACGCCGAATCCGTTGTCCAAATGGGCCAGGAACTCGATTTCAAAATTCTTAGAATTGAAAATGACGATCAGAAGATCGGACTGTCGTACCGTGCCGTCGGCAAGGAAGACGAGCCGATCGTCGATACGCGCACCTATTCGTCTGACGCCAAGGGCGGAATGGCTTCGCTCGGTGAGCTTGCCAATCTGATGAAGGGCGGAACGGCAGCCGAGGAAGAGCCAACGGCTGAACTTTCCAAGGAAGAAAGGGAAGAAGCTAAAAAGGAAAAGAAAGCGAAAGCCAAGCTTGAGTATGAGGAAACCGCTGCCCGTGAAGCTGAGGCTGCGGCAAAGGCGGAGGAGAAGGCTGCTAATGCTCCTCAGGAAGCGGACAAACCCGCTGCTGAGACTACCGAAGAATCGGGCGCCGAGCTGATTGAAGAAGGTCCTGCAGCCGAAACTCGAGCGGAAGAGACAGTGACGGCCGAAGCTGAGCCTGAAGTATCCGAAGCCGCTGAAGCGGAACCGGTTGCCGAAGTTCCCGCTGCAGAGACGGAAACACCGGAAGCTGCCGCTGAAACTGAAACCGCCGCATCCGACGAAGCTCCTGTTGAAACCGCGACGGAAGAAAGTGCTGCAACAGATGGTGAGAAAGAAGCGTCTGAAGAGAAATCGGCTTAGTTAGGTGTCCGCTAGTAAATTGGCGTTTGAATTGAAATAGGGGAAATAGAGAGATGACAAAAGCGGATCTGGTTGAACGAGTCGCAAAAGAAGCCGAAATGACGAAGAAGGACGCCGAGCAATTGGTGGAAATCATCTTCGACAGCATTATCGACACGCTCAACGGCGGCGACAAGATCGAACTACGCGGTTTTGGCAGTTTTCGGGTCCGCGAACGCAATTCACGAAAAGGCAGAAACCCCAAAACAGGAGAAGCCGTAGACATTCCAGCGAAACGGGTCGCTTATTTCAAACCAGGAAAAGAATTGAAAGAGCTTATAAATAATGGAAAATAGCTCTCGGTTATCTAATATTTAAGACGCCTTCGGAAATTTTGCAGTTTCGGAGGCGTTTTTTTTATTTTATTTCGCCATCTTATTCAAGTGATGCTCGCAAATTTAAGTAGTGAAAACTACTGACTTCTCCTGCGAAGAATGAATTTCCTGTAGACTTCTAACTATAATGTTCGCTTCCGAGATTTTGCTGCTTATCGACTCGACCAACGCTTCGGCACCGGTTATGGTCGTTACGCAGGGGACGTTGAATCGGAGGGCGGCTTTTCGGATGGCTTGTTCGTCGTAGTGGGATGTTTTGCCGAGCGGGGTGTTTATAATCAATGCGATTTCGCCTTGTTTGATGATATCGGCGATGTTGGGGCGGCCTTCGTTGACTTTGAAGACGGACGCGCATTCGAGGCCGACTTCGCGGAGGCGTTTGGCGGTGCCGTAGGTCGCGACGAGGCCGAAGCCGAGTTTGTTCAGGCGGCGGGCGAGAAGGACGGCCTGGCCTTTATCGCCTTC
>JACMMN010000423.1 GCA_014379075.1 Pyrinomonadaceae bacterium
AAACGATATTTGAGGTAAGATCTGAGGATGTATAAGGAAGATCTGCGATTATCTTGGTGCGAAAAAATAGCTGCCTTTGCCTACGACTTCGCGGATCTCGGCGATTATTTTTCTCTTGTCCTGTGTTTTTGCAAAGCGCTTTACCTGCTTGATCTGCTCGGGCTTTCCCGCACCGGCGTTTTCCTGCCATTCCGTGAGCTTGCCGCTCCAGGCGACGATCTCGACCATTAGCGGTATCAGCTCCATTCCCTTTTCCGTAAGCAAATAAATTTCCGTACGTTTATCGGTCGGATGAGGCTCCTTGCGTAAAATTCCTTCTTTTAGAAGCGAGACAAGCCGAGCCGCGAGTATATTGGTCGCGATTCCCTCGTCGGATCTCAGGAAATCACCATAGGTTTTTTTACCCCAAAACACAATATCGCGGATTATCAGCAGCGACCATTTATCGCCGAAATTCTCGAGGCCGAAATTTACCGGACAATTGGAACGCAGATTGCCTGTTGTTTCCTTCATGTATCGAATTATAACACACTTGCAAAAAACAACCAATCTCACTTGCAAAGAAAAAGTGTTATATGTATACTCCGATTTGAAAGCGATATACCGCAAAACCATCCATCTGGTATGTACGTATTAGGGAAGAAATGACACGAACGATCAAAACCGCAGCCGCAAACGATAAAGCCGGACTAACCGGCGTGCTGACGCTGGCGTTTAGTACAGACCCGATGGCGCGATGGTCGCAGCCCGATCCGGTTAAATATTTAGAAAATTTTCCGGCACTTGTTAAAGCCTTCGGCGGAAATGCTTTTATGAACGGCTCGGCTTATTTCGCCGACGGCTATGCCGGTGCGGCGTTGTGGCTTCCGCCCGGCGTCGGGCCGGACGAAGAAACAATGATCGCGCTCGTCGAACGCACGGCGCCCGATTCTATAAAGGGCGATCTCTACGGCGTTTTCGAGGAAATGGACAAATATCATCCGAAGGAGCCGCATTGGTATCTGCCGCTGATCGGCGTCGATCCGTCTCGGCAGGGCGAGGGAATCGGTGCAGCTTTGATGAAACACGCGCTAAACGTTTGCGATCGGGACGGCGTTATCGCCTATCTCGAATCGTCGAACCCGCGAAACGTCTCGCTTTACGAACGCCATGGCTTCGAAGTGACTGGAGAAATACAAGTGGGAAGCTCGCCGGTGATGCGGCCGATGCTGCGTAAGCCGCAATAAAACTTTAGATCGAAAAAATAAAAAAAGGAGAAATTACATGTCGCAAGAGAATAAAGAAATCGTAGAAAAAGTAAATGCATCGTTTATGGAAGGAAACAGCGAAGGATTTTTATCCTTCTGTGCCGACGATATCGAGTGGACGATGATCGGCGAGAAACACGTTACAAGCAAGCAGGCCATTCGCGAATGGATGAAGGAAATGGACGGAATGGAGCCGCCGAAATTTACTGTGGATAATCTAATTGCGGAGGGCGAAACGGTCATGTGCAATGGCAATATGACGATGAATGACAAGGACGGAAAAAGCGTTCCGTACGGTTATTGCGACATTTATCGTTTTCGTGACGGCAAGATCGTGAAACTCGATTCATTCGTCGTAAAAACGCAAGCCGAATCGAATACCGAAAACGCGGCATCTGCTTAAGCAAGTATTGGGACGGCTCATTCGTAACGGAACTTCAGCCGTCCGCACTGTAAAAAAGCCATTCGTCACAAATTAATTGCTCCATCCGCGGACCCGGTCTATCTTGAGAGTTCGCCGGTCATGCGGCGGATGCTGCGAAAGCCGCTGCGGTAAATTTGTTAAATAAAGTTCACAAGGAAAAAGTGAATGAGAAAACTAACTGTATTTAATTTCGTAACGATTGATGGCTACTTTAAGGGGCTAAATGAAGACATCGGCTGGCACAAGCACGGCGACGAAGAAGCGGAATATTCCGCGGAGAGTCTTAAGTCGGATAATACGCTTCTCTTTGGACGTGTTACCTACGAAATGATGGCAGGTTTTTGGCCGACACCAATGGCCTATGAAAAATTTCCGGTTGTAGCCGAAGGAATGAATAACGCGGAAAAGATTGTATTTTCAAAATCACTTAAAAAAGCCGCTTGGAACAACACGGCTGTTATGAATGGGAATATCATTGAAAAAATGAGGAAAATGAAGCAACAGCCTGGAAGTGATATGACGCTATTGGGCAGTGGAAGCATTTCATCACTATTTGCGGATCAGGGTATCGTTGATGAATATCGGATCCTGATGGATCCAATCGCTATCGGTGACGGCACTCCTCTGTTTAAGGGAATCAAGCAAAATCTAAACATGAAACTAATAAATACTAGAGTATTTAGAAGTGGGGCAGTGCTTCGATTTTACCAGCCCACACATAACAAATAAAGACAAAAAGGAGAATTAAGAAAATGGCAATAATGCATTCGTACTTGAATTTTAACGGAAATACAGAAGAGGCCTTCAACTTTTACAGGTCCGTGTTTGGCGGTGAATTTTCAGGAGGTATCATGCGATTTAAAGATTCCCCGGGCTGCGACGGCCCGGACAGCAAAGTATCCGAAGCCGACGGCGACAAGATCATGCATATCGCGCTCCCGATCGGTAACGGAAATATGCTGATGGCAACCGACGCTCTCGAATCGATGGGACAGAAAGTAACGCCGGGAAACAATTATTACATCTACATCGGACCCGACAGCAAGGATGACGCCGACCGTATTTTCAACGCCCTCTCCGAAGGCGGCAAAGTCGAAATGCCGATAGCCGATTCGTTCTGGGGTTCTTACTTTGGCTGTTTCGCGGACAAGTTCGGCGTTCAGTGGATGGTGGATTACACTTACGAACAGAAAACAGCATAAATCGGTTAAGACGGGTGGATCATTCGTAACGGATCTTCCGCCCGTCGATAAAAGCACTGTTCGCAATTTAGTTATTTGATAAAGCCGACGAAAATCTTCTTGACATTTGTTGAGTTCAGGCTTACTATTTAACCAATTGGTTAAATAGTAAATGATCGACAAAAAGGCACAGGATAATTTAAGTGTTACGTTCGCGGCATTAGCCGACCCGACGAGGCGGGCGATACTTGCCCGCTTGCAGTCTGGCGAGGCATCGGTAACGGAGTTGGCCGAACCGTTCGCGATGAGCATGCCCGCAGTTTCAAAGCACTTAAAGGTCCTCGAAAACGCCGGGCTAATAGCACGCGGCCGCGAGGCACAGTGGCGTCCGTGCCGGCTCGAAGCCGGGCCGATCAAGGAGATCGCAGACTGGACCGAGCATTACCGCCGCTTCTGGGACGAAAGGCTCGACCGGTTAGACGAGTATTTGAAGGAATTACAATTAAAGGAGAAAAACAATGACAGCAACAGCAAACAGTCAGACAAATGAATTGGAGATCGTGATCACGCGAGAATTCAACGCGAGTCGCGAACTTCTCTGGGACCTATGGACCGAACCAAAACACATGGAGAAATGGTTCGGCCCGGCAGGGTTTACGACGAAGGTTACCGAAGTCGATTTTAAGCCCGGCGGCGTCTCGCGTTACGTAATGATCGGCCCGGACGGGAAGGAATACCCGGGCAAGGGCGTCTTTCGCGAGATCGTGCGGCCGGAACGGATCGTCTCGACAGATGAATTCGGCGACGACTTCGATGCCGGAGGTGCCGATCTTCCGAAAGGCATGATCTTGACGGCTTTATTCGATGATCTCGGTGAAAAAACGCGCCTTACACTCCGGATTTCGCACCCGACACCCGAGGACCGCAAAAAGCACGAGGATATGGGCGTTGTCGCCGGCTGGAACTCAAGCCTGGACAAGTTGGACGAATACCTCGTAGAAATTCAGTGATTTGAAGGTAACGTTTTTACTTTGCGTTTTCTGTGTCTTCGCTCTGTGATCTCCGTGGTAAAAGAATTTAACCACGGAGATCACAAAGAACAGGTAAGAAAATCCAGCTTTCCACTTGTTGATTCTCATTGAAGGAAAAAATATGCAAAAAATTACAACATTTCTAATGTTCCCGGAGCGAGCTAAAGAAGCGGTGGATTTCTATGTTTCGATATTTGATGATTCGAAGATCATAAGCACGATGCCCGGGCCGGACGGGAGTGTCATGGGTGCGACCTTCGAGCTTGACGGCCAGGAATTCAACGCCTTCAACGGCGGCCCGCATTTTAGTTTCACGCAGGGAATGTCGCTTTTCGTCAAATGCGATACGCAGTCCGAGATAGACGAAAAATACGAAAAGCTATCCGAAGGCGGCGAAAAGCAGCCTTGCGGCTGGCTCACGGACAAATTCGGTGTTTCTTGGCAGATCATTCCGCCGATCCTGGGCGAACTGCTCGCCGACACGGACAGGGAGAAAGCAAACCGCGTGCTTCATGCAATGCTGAAAATGCAGAAGATCGATATTCAGGCCTTGAAAGACGCAGCCGCATAACGCTGACCCGTTGACCTGAATATTTAGTGATTTCTATGCCAGCATCTACAACCGCAGTGCGGTTCACCGAAAGAATAGTCGCGCTTCAATCGCCGCAGGAACTCATCAAGCACCGACGTTATTTCAAGTTTGTCTCCGAAGACCCGAGATCGAACGATTATTTTATCGGCGTCAGAATGGGCAGTATTTTCGAGCTCGCAAAAGAATTTCTCGATATGCCGACCGGTGAGATCGAGAAATTGCTTGAAAGCCCGATTCATGAGGTAAGGGCGGGTGCGATGAGCATCATGGGGCAGTGCGGAAAGAGAAAGAAATGTTCGGCGGAGCGGCTGCAAGAACTTTTTGAACTCTACCTTCGCCGGCATGACCGGATAAACAACTGGGATCTGGTCGATCTTGCTGCATATTATGTCGTCGGGACCTACCTGAATGACAAGCCGCGTAATGTTTTGTACGAATTGGCCCGCTCCGAAAGTATGTGGGAGCGCCGGACGGCAATCGTCGCCACCGCCCATTTTATAAGGCAGGGCGAGGTCGCCGATACCTTTGAGATCGCGGAAATTCTGGTCAATGACGAGGAAGGTCTGGTCAATAAAGCCACTGGATGGATGCTGAGGTATGCAGGCGACAAGGACCGTTCGGCATTACTGGGTTTTTTGGACAAGCATGCAGAGACGATGCCGCGAGTGCTTTTGCGGTATTCGATCGAAAAACTGGATAAGCAGCACCGGCAATATTATTTGGGAATGAAGGGAAAGCAATAATCTATGGACATACTAAAAGGCATGGGCGCGGTCCTCGCCGGGCTGATATTTATCGTTATCTCGCATTCTCTCGTGGATTTTATATTGGAATCGCTCGGCGTTTTTCCGCAACCGGGCGAGGGTTATCTTGTCGGCTGGATGGCGGCGGTTGCGACGGTTTATCGCAGCGTTCTGGTCATTGCGGGAGCATATATTACAGCTTCCCTGGCACCGTCAAATCCGATGCTGCATGCCGTGATTCTTGGGATCATCGGAACAGTTGCCGGAACGATTGCCGCGATTGTGACGATACCGATGGACATTGCTCCGGCTTGGTATCCGATTGCTCTGGCAATCCTCGGCCTGCCTTGTACATGGCTGGGCGGCAAACTGAAAGCCGTATAAAGGAAACAGTCTATCTTGGCGTGTCGGTGTGGCTGGTTTATACTTGCGTGATATAACCTTGCGCGCAATTGTTACTTTCCGAAAATAGACATTTAGCGATTAGATATAAGACAGACGGCGCAACGCCGTATTCGATACCGTCGCAGACCGCGACGGTCCTCAACGCGGCTGGACCGAATGCATGGACCGCATTGCGATTTATGTTTTGAACGAGCACGGGAAGGAAGTAGAAAATGTTTAGGAGGAAAATTTATGGAAGCTGTAGTTGAAAATACACCTGCATCGGAATCGAAATGGATGGTTTGGGTCGGGTACGTTGTTAGTGCCTTGCCGGTACTGTTGCTGCTTTTTAGTGCGTCGGGCAAATTTTTCAAGCCTGAGGGAATGGAAGCTAATGTCGAGCCTCTGGGATGGAAAATGAGTCAAATGACCGGGCTAGGCGTCGTCGAACTCGCCTGCGTCGTTTTATACTTGATCCCGCAAACA
>JACMMN010000424.1 GCA_014379075.1 Pyrinomonadaceae bacterium
ACGACAAAGGAAGTCCGCTCGCTGCCCGCCCCGCTGCGCGACGGTGGTACCTATCAGACCAATGTTCCCGGGTGTTACATTATAGGCGATGTTTCCGGCGTTCCCCTGATAAAAAATGCTGTCAAGGAAGGGTTCGAAGTGATCGGCCAAATTGCTGCCGAATTGAAAGCTGCTCCAGAGGAACCGAAGGCCCAATACGATGTCGCGATAATCGGAATCGGCCCCGGCGGAGCGTCCGCCGCCGCCGCCGCACAAGGCGCTCAGCTGCGTTATATCGGCATCGAACAGGAAAAAATCCTGACCACCATCGAGATGTACCCCAAGGGCAAATACATATTCTTTAAACCGGACACGAAGGACTGGTTCGGCGGCCTTCCCGCAGTCGGCCTCGGGCTGACGAAAGCAAAATACGGCGCTGAGGCGGCGCGAGATAAAACTATTTTCGAAGGTGACCTGGGCGGCGAGATCGGACGGATCGTTCGGGAGGAGACCGCGATACTTGCGGAACACCTCGTACGGAAAATACCGAAATCGCTGCATATCGAGATCGCTCCTCGGCTGGCCGAAAAAGTTAAATCGGAATTGGAAAACAGGATCGGCGAATTTCTGGCTAAGGGCGATCCGGCACATGTTTTCCGCACGGATTTTCTGCCCAATCGGCAGAAAATCATCTCAGGCTTTCGCGTCGCCATCGCGGATCAGCTTCAACTGAAAATTCCCGGCGATCAGCGTGAAAACATCCTCGGCGTGTGGCTGAACAGTCTGGCCGAAAAAGACGTTAAAATCAACGAAAACGAAAGCTGCAAAACGGTGCTGCGGGCCGCGGACGGCGATTATTTTACGATCGAAACCGAGCGGACGGAAGAGAAAACGCGGCAGACCTATACAGCCCGCAGGGTTGTCATCGCGATCGGGCTTCGCGGTGCACCGAACAAACTGCGGCTGCCGAATGAAGAACTGAAGATCATTATAAACGGGCGTGAAGAACCCAAAGTTTTGTACAGCCTGAGCAACCCTGGCGATTATCGCGGGCGGCGGATCGTTGTCGTCGGCGGCGGAAATGTGGCGGTTGAAGCCTCCGTCGATCTTGTTGCGAGGCGCGACGGTTCCGACATCTCGCCGCGTCCGCCCGGCGAAATGAACGAGGTGACCGTGCTCGTCCGCGATTATTTGGCCCCGACCGTTAAATTCGGTAATAAAGTACAAATGTACCAGTGCGCAGATGATGGATTGCTCAAACTTCGATTTGGTGTAGCGATAAAGGAAATGCGTGAAGGTGAACTCGTACTTCAGGACGTCGAGACCGGCCAAGAGCTTGAAACGATCCAGAACGATTACGTTTTCGCCCTGATCGGCGGCGAGCGGCCGGACAGGTTTCTGAAGTCTATTGGAATTACGATTGCATGAGGAATGTTCTGAGTTCACGCTTCCGGGTGCTTCTCCGTTAACCAAAAAGATGACCCAAAGTTGAACTCAGAACTTAGATATGACAAAAGATAAATTTTTTATAGGTATTGCCTGTCTGATAATCGGCGGTGTCATCGGTTTTCTCTTTGCCAACAGCATTAATAAATCCGCGTCCGTCGGACAGCCTGTATTTGCGGGTAATTCGATGCCTCCGGCAAACAATCAGGTCCTGCCGCCCGGACATCCTCCGTTTGGGCAAAGTAACGATAAGCCCCAAAGCGGCCCGGTTCCGGAAGTGACCGCGGCAATCGAAAAAGCGAAACAGCAGCCGGAAAGCTACGAGGCTCAGATGACTGCTGGAGATCTGTATTACCAAATTCAGAGATTCGAGGACGCGGCGAAATTCTACGAAAATGCAAACCGTCTAAAACCGAATGAGGCCGAGCCGCTTGTAAAGCTCGGCAACTCCTATTTCGATGCGGAAAAGTACGAGCAGGCCGAAAAATGGTATGTGTCCGCCTTGCAAAGATCGCCGAACGACATCAACGTCCGCACCGACCTCGGCCTGACGTTCTTTCTTCGGACACCTCGCGATATCGACAGGGCGATAAAGGAATATCAAGCCGCCTTAATCCAAGACGCCGAAAACGAGATCGCCCTGCAAAATCTTGCGCTCGCCTACCGCGAAAAAGACGATAAGGAAAACCTTGAAAAAACTCTTGAGAAACTTAAGAAGGCAAACCCAGACAATCCGGTAATTCAGCAAAATTAAGATAGATCAAAATCTCTTTTTTTGTATTTTTGTGTTTTTTCGTGGTTCCAGTCCTGCTTTAAAACTGGAACCACGAAAAAACACAAAAACACACGAAAATATAAAAGTCGCAACGTGATGCATTATAAGCCAAATATCCGTTTTGTTTGACTTACAGCTTTATTTGCTTGATACTAAGCTGTCCAAACCCATTCGAATCATCGCTTTTGCGGCTTGCAATTGCGAAAATAGAACACTAATTCAATCCGAACTCGGGAGGCTTTTACCTAACGAAATGGCTTCTAATCTGGTTTCTATAACACGGCGGTCCGCCGGGCAGACGATGCGCAAGGATATGTGGTGGGTGACGCCGCTCGTGACCTTTATCGGGTTGGGTGCGTTCGTCGTTTATTCGACGTGGGCGGCGTTTCAGGGTGACTATTACAGCTTCGGGAATTACCTTTCGCCATTTTACTCACCGGAGATTTTCGGCAATTCGCCGCATGCGATGTTTGGGCCGAAGCCAAGTTGGATACCGTCCTGGCTGCCATTCTCGCCCGCCCTTTTGATACTCTGGGCGCCGGGCGGATTCCGGTTTACCTGCTATTACTATCGCGGAGCTTACTACAAAGCGATGTGGGCCGATCCCCTCGCCTGTGCTGTCGGCGAGCCGCGAAATGAATATCGCGGCGAAAATAGTTTTCCATTAATCCTGCAAAATGTTCACCGGTATTTCATGTATCTCGCGCTGATCTTCCTCGTTTTTCTGGCACACG
>JACMMN010000425.1 GCA_014379075.1 Pyrinomonadaceae bacterium
AAACTGCTCCAGTGAGACCGATTTCAAAGCGGCCGTGCTCGATCGAAACGCGGCGAGAGCACTTTCGGCATCTGTTTCGGAAATTTCGCCGGTCAATTGCAGCACTCTTTTAATTACCGCGACAGTTTCTGCATCCATTTGTCCGGCGGATTTCCGCCGTTTAGGAGAAACGGCAGCGATTTGACGGAAGAATTTCGGAGATGCTCGAAGAAATGCGATCAGAACAGCGTTCCCTTGACTGCCGATCTTCGTCAGCACACGGCACCAATCGTCAAATGCGGCGTCGACCGTCCGCAAAACTTCGCTCGCTGCCGTCACGAAATGAAGTGTAACGCTGCCGCCAAATTCAAGAAATGTCGCAGCCCGGCTCATCACCAAAACCGCGTTATCAGCGGAGAGGCCCGTGAGAGCTTTCGGCAAGTTCGCACACAGATCAGCGGTCATTCCACCGGTCCGATTTGCAAAAGTCGTTCCTAATTCGATGACTGATCCGGCCACTTCCGCCTTGCGGGCGCCGAATAAATTTAATGCCTCGGCGACCGGCGGTGTGTTCCTCAAAAACTCCGAACTGTGTTTGGCCGACCTGTTCGCTATCTGAACGCAAAGCTTCAAGATCTCGGACAGTAGCTCATCGTCATCGACTTGATGCTCCAGCTCCGGAATAAAATTAAATGTTTCGAGCGCGATCGAACTGGATAAAACGAGCTGCCGCGTGCTTATCTGAAAAACGGAAGCCCGAGCGTTCTTCGGCACTTTTGCCAAACCTTCGACTCCGTTCGAGAAGAACTGCGCGCCCGTCTCCGCATTGCCCATCGCAAGACGCCGGCCCATTTCCGCCCAGTTTCGCAGATCGTCGGCGGAAAGTATCTTTGCCGCTTCGGGCACGGCTTCGACAAATTCGCGGCTGACCCGCAGGCTTACTCCGGCAAGGGCCGCGCTCATTTCCAAAGCCGCCCGGCGCTTGTCCGGCGATAGCTGGCTTAAACTCGCAGCCAACCCCGTAAACTTTTGCTTTTTCTGTTTTTCTCCGTTCTTTTCCGCCACGGTTTAAGTTTAGGAATTATCGGAACGGTTATCAAAGAAGGTGCTTCGAAAATAAATTTGGAGAAGCTATGCGAGGAAGACGTAAACCCAACATAATTTTAATCGGGATCTTGTTTTGTTTCACCTCACAAACGAGAAACGAGGTGAAACGAGGTTTGTGAAACAGGCTTTTTTTCGGCGAGTTTCTATTTTGCTTTGATCTTCTTTTAAACTGATTCTTTCGCAGCGGCCGAGTTCTGTGGTGAGAATACTGCAATATTACATCTTAGGAGGAGTTCCGTCGTCGTAAATGAAAACGTGGAAGCAGGCATTTACACCGTATTCGATTAGAGCGTCGAGTTTTCCGGCCTGTTCCATTTCAGCTAGTTTCTTCATGACGAAATTTTGTTCCGCCACGGGCATGTGTTTACGTGCGAGATCGAACGCACAGCCTGACGTGTGCGGCGGGAGCGAATTTTCATCACGGACCTTGAACGAATTGGCGTTACCCGCATTGAGAAGTATCTGGTAATCCATAGAACGGGTCAGCGACGTAACGCGCAGCGGACGGCCAAATTGTTTAAAATACGCATCCGCCAGTTCCTGCAAAATAGGCTTTGCCCGCGGGTTGAACATTCTGAGCAGCCGCATCCGCATCTGCTTGCGGTCAGACGCGTTATTCAGATCGTATTTCTGGCCGCCGAAGTCACTGGCGAGCTTTGAAAGTAGGCCGTACTTCGGCGAACCGACGGTTATCTCCGCCGGGGTTTCCCTAAAGCTGAAAAATTTGAACGGCGAGTCACTGGCGCTACCGCCGACGTCAAGATAGAAACTATTTTTCGCCATCGGCATTTCGATCAGTCCGCGGCTTAGCCTTTTCTCTGCAAGCTCGGCGAAGTCGAGCGGCTGCTGATAGCCGCCGCTTTTCATCAGGCCCAGCTTCACCTTTTGTTTTATGACGCCGTCGCCAAAAAGTTCTTTCGGCACATCCAATCCGGCGGGACGAATTCCTTTCTCGCCGGGACGATCTTCAAAAGCCTTCTTTTGCCGTTCCGCCAGAAAGGCGGCCGTTACATTTAATTCGGCTATTTCGGTATCGGCGGAATCAACCGAAATGTCGGCGACGTTCTCGGCTTTGATCTCTTCTTCGGCCGTCTCCCATGATGCGATCAGATCGTCCAGATCGTCTTCATCTTCGCCGCCGAGCGGGTCGATGACGCGAACCGGGATAGCCGAGCCGCTGACTATTGGCGGTGTTTTCGATCCGGGTCCGGACGGCGGTGTTTCGCCGCCCCGTGAAACGAACCAATAGGCCAGGCCGCCAAATAACAAAATGAGAAATGTCATCACGGCCGCCGCGATCAATATCCAGGGCGGTTGAGTAGATTGATCGGCCGGGGCTGCTAAGGCCGGGGGCAATGGCGGTTTTGCTCCAGTTTGCAATACAGGCGGTGTATCTTCGGCCAGTTCCGTTACGGACTTTCGCGATTCTCCCGCGTCAAAACGGCCTTCCATCTCTACTCTGATCTTAGTATGAGTGCCGATCTTGACCTCATCGCCGCCGCGGAGCAGTTTCGGCCGGCCGGATATCCTTTCGCCGTTAAGAAACGTGCCGTTGGTGGAATTTTCGTCGGTTAAGAGAACTTCGCCGTCTTCGATAAAAACGATGGTGTTGACTCGGGAAAGGCCGGTATCGTCCAAAACCAGATCGGCCAGGTCGGTCCTGCCGATAGAAAGTTCCCGGTCGACTTCAACGGTTTTCGACCCGCCGGGATACTGGATGTGAAGAATTACTCTCACCGTTTAATGATGATGCTCGTCGGCAACTTCTTTTAGCTTTGAAATGTCCAGAAGACGGGCAAACTGATCAAAATGAAACATCGTCTCGTCCCTGCAGTTTTCGCAAAAAAACGTCACGTCCTCGCCCAGATACATATCCTTTAAATGATACGCGATAAAACAGCCATAGCAGCGTTGAATGCGCTTGCCGAATACCTCTATCACTTCTTCGTTTTGATTTACTTCCATTACTTAAATGGAGATTTTAGCATACGTTTGGAGTTTGAAGTTTAGACGGCATATTGCCGACGATTGGGCCTGCTGAAACAGGAACTCTAAACCGGCCTATTTCACGACGCCGCGTTTTGACGATTCGATAAAATCGATAAGAAGATCGACCTCGTTACAGCCTGAGATCTCGTCTTTGATCTTCTCAATCGCCTGTGTGGTATTTAACTTAGCCGAGAGCAGCAGCCGGTAAGCGTGGTGGAGGCTGGCGATAGTTTCCCGGGAGTAGCCCCGGCGCTTCATTCCGACGCGGTTGAGGCCGAAGCATTTGGCGTGATTTCCCTGAATGACCGCAAATGGCGGCGCGTCCTTCACTACAACCGAATATCCGCCGATAAAAGCCTCAGTGCCAATCCGGCAGTATTGATGAATACCGGAATATGCACCGACATTCGCCCTATCCGCGATCTCGACGTGGCCCGCGAGCGTTGCTGCGTTTGCCATAATTATCTCGTTCGCGAGCCGGCAATCATGGGCCACGTGGGCTTGTGCCATGAAGAGGTTGTCGTCACCTATTTTCGTTAAGCCGCCGCCTCCGGCCGTTCCGCGATGGATCGT
Source organism: Pyrinomonadaceae bacterium (assembly GCA_014379075.1). Lineage (GTDB taxonomy): Bacteria > Acidobacteriota > Blastocatellia > Pyrinomonadales > Pyrinomonadaceae > OLB17. Next base: position 3,649 of record JACMMN010000425.1, read on the forward strand.
GACGAATTCGCGAATATGATTGCGTTTTCCTATTTCGGTAGCCGTCGGTTCGCCGCCGTACTTAAGGTCTTGCGGGGCCAGCCCGATCGAAACAAAAGGAAAGATCTTTGTATCGTCACCAATGGTAGTCTTACCATCGATCACGACGTGCGATTCCAGGCGAACGCGGTCACCCAAAACGACCTCGTCCCCGATCACGGAAAAAGCACCGATATGACAGCCGGTGCCAAAAACAGCCTTTGGGCTGACTATTGCCGAATCGTGGATAAATGCCGTCATGGAAGGGTTTAGTTATCCTCGGAATCCAATGCCTGGGCATCGGCTATCTTAGAATCCGGAGCAAAGTCCCCGGAAGATCTGAGGCTTCTAACTATTAGCCATGTAAAGACGGCGGCGGCGGGAATGGACAGGATAATACCCAGAATCGCACCGCCAAGCGTGGCACTAATTATTCCGAGGATCCCGTATTTCAGCCTGCCCTTGATAATTCCGAAAATTAACGGTATCAGGCCAAACAAAAATCCAATTGCCGCATTAAGAAGAGCCGCGTACATTAAGGCTTCCTGATAACTTATTCGAATCGGTTGTTCCATATTTTTAGTCTGCAGAGCCGCGGCTGGCGATCACGCACATTATCTCGGCTTCCGCCGTTATTTTTCCGTCAACGGTCGCAATACCGCGCATTTTCTGCACTTTTGTGCCGATCCGCAACGCAATTACTTCGAGCATCAAAGTGTCGCCGGGAACCACAGGACGCCGGAACCGGGCCTTCTCAATGCCGCTGAAAAAAGGTATTTTATTCTCACGATCCTCGAATTCACGGAGCGCAAGTATAGCCCCGACCTGCGCCAGGGCTTCGATCTGCAAAACGCCCGGCATTACGGGAGCTTCCGGAAAATGTCCGGCAAAAAAATGTTCGTTGATCGTTACCTGTTTCACGCCGAGTATACGAACGCGCGGTTCGAGTTCGATGATCTTGTCGACCAGCAAAAACGGGTAGCGGTGCGGCAGAATTTTCTGGATCGCTCGTGAATCGTAAATGGCCATCAATCGGGGGACAAAATGTGAAAAGTCAGAAGCCGGGAGAAGAATACTTCAACCGGCCGCTGACTGATCATCGTGAATCGCTTTTGATCGTTATTTCGGCGTTGCGGTCGTTGCCGTGCCGGCCGGACGAGCGTTATAAAATACAATAAAGTCTTTCGTAACATCAAACTTGTCGTCGAATCCGATCAGGATTCCCGATTCTTCAAGTTTTGCACCGTCAAGAATGACGGCATAACCCTTGGCCTTAGCGTAATCATTCATCGCTTTCAAGATATCGTTGTAAACCGGGCCCACAACCTGCTGGTAGCGGCGTTCGGATTTTACCTTAAGATCTTCCTGCTTACGCTTCATCGTCAACTCTAAAGTCTGAAATTCATCAACTTTTGCCTGAAGATTGACCGGCGCTTTAGCCGGAACACCAGCCGGAGCCGGTTTCTGGCCATCCTGGATCTCTTTTGCCAGAACTTGACGTCTGGCATCCATGGTCCTTAATTCATCATAAGCAGGCTTGAATTCGGGGTCAAGGCTTGTAAGTGCGTTCTTAAACTTCATAATGCCGGCTTTTTCATCAGCAAAGGCATTAACATTGACCAACCCGATCTTGCCCGCCGGCACCGCTGCCTGGCCAAATGCCGAAACCGCAAAAACCGCCGCAAAAATAAAACCTGCGGCAATAAAACTAAATCTTTTCATTATCTAATACTCCTTACACTTGAAGACTCAAGTGCTGATCTTTTCTTAACTATATCTTTGAACCTATTTTTCCCTGAACTGTTGCCCGTACCCAAACAAAATGACGAAAGAACGATAATATTAGGCTATCGGTCAAAAGTTGTCAATTTTCGCATGTTCCGGTTCCCGCTTCAACGTGCTTCCTAATTAACACAAAGACAAGCTGAGCCTGACCTCTGAACACAATTAAAACGTCCGTCCGACAGTGAATCGAAACCCGCTTCTCTTTCCGGGTAAAAATATTCCCGGAACCTCCTCGGTAACTCCAAATTTGCCATTCGGGTTGTAATAGTAGATAAGTCGGAACGGCACATTGACGATGGGGACCTGTACACGCAATTCGAGGCCGACACTCGACCTGAAATCACCCAATTTGTCGAATGCGCTGTCGTCAACCCGCAGTAGAGAGTTCTGCTGGACCTCTCCGCGAAGGTATATCTGCTGAACTTCCGGCGAAAGACTGGTAGGGCATCCGAAACGATTGCCGCGACAGAATTCATTGATAAAATCCGTCTTGGTCATTACACGGCCGCGGTAATACAGGATGCTTCCGAAACTGCTTTCCAGAACCGGCGTGTTTATCAATCCCAGAGCCGTCAGCCGGCCCGCACCGATAAATCTGTCATCGGCGAGAAATTCACTGTTGATGGTCTGTGTGCCAGATTTTCGCAGGTTGAAAACACTGCCGACATCAACGAATGCAGCGATCGTTGCGGGGCCGAATATCGGAACGCGGTATTCAAAATTACCCAGGATCTGCGTATCGCCGCCTATAAATCGGAAATTCCGGGTAAACAACGCCGGGTTGGCACCGCTTGCCCCGGTCAGCTCACCGATCGTCCGCAGCTCATCCGGTATGGTCGACCCCACAGGAAAGCCCGATACTGGGACAGGTGTGCCTGACGGATTGGTCGCAACTACAACATTCCGGCTGGTTATATATGTGTCGAAGGGTGAGATGGGCCCGATCGCCCTCGATTCGTAACCGCGAATGTCGTTTTCACTGCCCAGAAAATAACGTTCATAAGCCGGTACGCCGCCGATAAATGCTATCGAATTTGCGTTTCTAACCGTGTCCGTCAATGCAAAGGAACCGATAGTTCCAGCCTGAACCCGAAAAGCGAAAACCTCGGGACTTTTAGACTTTTTGCGCCGGATTGGAATGTAACGGGAATAGCTGATGTTAGGCTGATAGGTTCGGACATCTCCGCCCAGGCCTGCAAGTGCAAATGACGCCGAAAACTGCGAACCGCTGAGCGTGTCGATGCCGTTCGCAGCCGGTTGGCGCGTATCATAAACAAATGATCCGGTGATCCGGCTCGTAAGGATGTTCGGCTGGGCATAAATAACCGGAATCCTGGCCGCAGGATCAGCTGATTCGTTGATAGGCGGATCGGTAATTGTCGTCGCTGAGAGCTGATATGTCAGGCCAATTCGGGAAAACTGGGTAAAGCGCCGTTTCTTGAAAAAGATTTCAGAAAGCGGAGCGGTCGCAAAGACGGTGCCGCCATACGTGGTTTGGGTGAAAAGATTGCTTTCGTCCGTTTGCACTTGTCCCAGGGGATCGAACAGATCGTTCAAGACATCCTGATTCTGCGTCAATGCGGTTCCCTCGCCGAAAAATCTGTATCGCGAGGCGAAGATCGAGAACCCAGCTGAGATCGGCCGGTCGCGGAAATACGGCTCTTGATATGTAAACTGCAAATTCTGCTGACGGTTGCCGGCTCCGAGCGAAAATGAAAGAATTTCTCCCCGGCCGGCCAGGTTGTTCGTCGAGTACTCCAATCCGAAAAACGAACCGCCGATACCCGAAAGGCCTCCGTTAAAGGAGATCTGCTGCCGGCCCTTTTCCTTGATCTTGACGATAAGGTCAACATCGCCCTGCTCTTCATCCGTGCGGATCTCGACGTCCTGATCCTTGTCTATCGGGTCAAAGTACTGGGTTTGATTGAGGCGCGCGACGGAAATATCGAGATAATTCTGATTATAGATATCGCCTTCGTTGATAAGGAATTCGCGACGCATGACGCGGTCGCGGGTAAAGGTGTTGCCGGTAAACTCCAATCTGCGCAAGGTAAACTGTTTGCCTTCGTCGATCACGATCTTAATATCGACTATACCTTCGTTCGGGTTCGCCGGATTGTCCTTAAATTCCGGCTCGTATTCGGCGCTGAACAGCACAAAACCCTGTGAGCCGTAAACCTTCTTCATGTCCTCGTAAACGGCGTCCTGCAGCCGTTTGCCGTTTGCGACCTCACCCGTTTTCAGGCCGACATATGCAAGTATTTGCTGTTCGGAAAAGATCGAGTTTCCTTCGACTTTCAGCTCGCCGACGCGAAAGACCCTCCCTTCGGTAACGGGAACTATGATTTTCAATGTGTCGTCTTTTGACGAGATCAGCGGCAGCGGAAGCGTAATAAGCGGGATAAAATCAGTGCGCTGGACGCCAAGGCCGACAACTTCGGGATCGCCGATGCGGGCTTGAAAATAGCCTTTGGACCGCATGTAGGCGAGCACATTTTTTCCGAGATCGTATTGAAGTTTGCGCAGGTCAAGGATGTCCGCACCCTTGAATCGGGAAATGAGTCCCGTTTCCTGAACTAAAAGCAGCTGAGCGCGAAGTTCGCTGTCCTTAAAATTCTCATTGCCCTGAAAATCGATCTCGACTATACGCGACCGGTTTCCCTGCTCTACCTCAAAAGTCACCGCGACCGATGTTGCCGAAATTTCTTCTTCCTTAACCGTGACCTTAGCGTTTGGATATCCTTTTGAGGCCAGCAATTCGCGAAGGATACGGGTTGCGTTTCTTGCTTTGACAGGATCGTAAACCGCTTCTTTGGATATGCCGACGCGCTGTTCACGAAAGGCTTTCAGCACATCGGATTCGGGCACGGCTTTCAACCCGCTGAAAACAAGGTCACGGACGATAGGAAGTTCGCGGACCTCGAAAATAACGTTTACACCGCCGCGGACGCCTTCCGTCGTTAGTACACGGGTAGCAGACTTTTCGAAGAAATTCAGCGACAGCAGTTCCTTCAGATCGCGTTCCAGAGCGGCTGGGTCATATACATCGCCGGCACGCGTCTTAATGTAATAGAGGAGATCGTCGTCACGCAGGCGGCGGTTGCCCTGGATATCGACGTTTTCAACGATTTGCTGCGAGATGGCTGCGGCCGAGGTAATATTGGCATTACGGTCCGCTATGGCAAGGGCTAGACTTGCCAAAACGGCGAAGCTCAAAAAAACAAGCCCGAATGCGCGAAGATTGTGCATAAAAACGATTCCCTTATAATTGCGATTTGAAAGCTTCCCGGAAGCTTCGGCGGCCGCCCAGTCATAATAAAAAGGCTGGGGAAATGAAAAAACCGGCGGCCGTTCAATGTTCGGATTTTTACTCAACTTATGATTCTACGAATCATTACGAGGTTGCCTTCCACAGGTTTGTCCGACAAAGTTAAGAATTATACAGGCAAAACCCGCAAAAGCGAAAACTCGACACTAATTTATAGCGGGAAGGTGTTCATAAAATCTCAAAAAGGCAGCAATCAATTGCTGCCTTTTTGAGATTTTAAGTAGTCTGAACCGCGTTACTTTCGAGACAATGCCTTTTCCAATTCGTCAATTGCTACGGTGCGAAATGCCAGTTTATCACCTTCCTGAAAGATTTCGACGCTGCTTTCCTCGTGAACCTCGCCTTGTATCAATGCTTCGGACAATTCGTCCTCGACGTACTTTTGCAGGGCACGTTTTAACGGCCGGGCGCCGTAGCTGCGGTCTGCGGTCGTTTTGGCCACAAGCCACTCGCGGGCTTCGTCCGTCATTGTTATTTTCAGCGAGCGTTTTTCGACGATCTCGTTAAGTTTCGCGAGCTGCAGATCGACTATCTGCATCATGTCTTCGTCGAGAAGCTCATCGAAGATAATTATCTCGTCCAGACGGTTGATGAATTCCGGCGCGAATGTCTGTTTGACCTGCGACATCACCTGGTCTTCCATCTTGTGGCGCGAACTGTCGCTGCCGGTTTGAAAGCCCATCGTCGTGCGTTTTTGAATAAATTTGGCGCCGATATTCGAGGTCATGATAAAGATCGCGTGTTTGCAATCGACGGTGTTGCCCTGGGCATCGGTAAGCACGCCGTCTTCGAATATCTGCAGCAGGACGTTGAATAGATCGGGATGCGCCTTTTCCACTTCATCAAAAAGCACGACCGAATAGGGATTGCGGCGGATCTTTTCGGTAAGCTGCCCGCCTTCTTCAAAGCCAACGTATCCCGGAGGCGAACCGATAAATTTAGCGACCGCATGCTTCTCCATGAATTCGCTCATGTCGAAGCGGATCAATGTGCGTTCTGAACCGAAAAGATATTCCGCGAGCGTCCTTGCAACTTCGGTCTTGCCGACGCCGGTCGGGCCGAGAAACAAAAATGAGCCTACTGGCTTGCTCGGATTTTTAAGCCCTGCCCGCGAACGCCTGATAGCTCGTGCGAGAGCCGAAATAGCCGGACGCTGCGAGATTATACGCTTGTGCAGTTCGGTCTCGATGCTGAGGAGCTTTTTGGCTTCCTCGAGTTTTATGGAAGAAACCGGGACGCCGGTCCAGCGGGCGATCACTTCATCTACATCGTCCTTCGTTACCTCGACGGCAAAGAACGAATCTTCGAGTGTTTTCAATTCGTAGGAAATTATCTGGTCTTCATTCGCCGCGGCACGCTTCCAGTTATCGACCGTTTCACGCCACGACGGCTCGGCCGGGTTCTCGCTTTGGTAGCGGAGCTTGGCACGGGCACCGGCTTCGTCCAGCACGTCGATGGCTTTGTCCGGCAGAAAGCGGTCGGGAATGTAACGGTTCGATTGGAACACGGCGGCCTGCAAAGCTTCCTTCGAATATCTGATCTGGTGGAAAGCCTCGTAGCGTTCGACGATGCCTTCGATAATTTGCAAAGCTTCGGCTTCGGTCGGCGGCGCGACCTTGACCGATTGGAAACGGCGTTCGAGAGCACGGTCCTTTTCTATCGACTTGCGGAATTCGGAAGGCGTCGTCGCTCCAATGCATTGAATTTCACCGCGTGAAAGGGCGGGCTTCAAAATGTTCGCAGCGTCGAGAGTGCCTTCGGCCGAACCTGCTCCTACAAGCGTGTGCAGCTCATCGATAAAGACGATGCTGTTCTCGTCTTCCTTGAGCTCGGCCATTATCTTTTTCAAACGCTCCTCGAACTGGCCGCGGTATTTAGTGCCGGCGACGACGAGTGAAAGATCGAGCGAAAGTATG
>JACMMN010000426.1 GCA_014379075.1 Pyrinomonadaceae bacterium
ATTTCTCGAAGATTTGCAAAAACGCTCGTTTCAATTCTTCTGGGATCATTCGAATCCGGAAACGGGCTTGACGCTCGACCGCTCACGCACGGGTGGAGCGGCACCGCGGAAAGGCGAAAACCATTACAAGATCGCAAGCATCGCCGCGACCGGATTTGCGCTCGGCGGATACTGCGTTGCGGCGACGCGCGGCTGGGTTACGGCCGAACAAGCAAAGGAACGCACGAGAAAGACGCTTGATTTTTTCGCCAACCGTTCTGTTCACAAGAACGGCTGGTTTTATCATTTTATCGATCAGGAAACGGGCGAGCGTCGTTGGAACAGTGAGATCTCGTCTATTGATACGGCGTTGCTGCTCGGCGGCGTATTGACCGTCAAGCAGTGTTTCAAGAACGATAAGGAGATCGTGCAGCTAGCCGATAAGATTTACGGGCGCGTCGATTTCCGGTGGATGCTAAACGGCGATCCGTATTTGCTGTCGCACGGCTGGCGGCCGGAAAGCGGGTGGATCGCCAATCGCTGGAACGACTACAGCGAGCAGATGATCCTTTACATTCTCGCCATCGGTTCGCCGACATCGCCAATACCACCGAATTCGTGGTATGCGTGGGAACGTAAATGGGTCCAATACGGAGATCAAAAGTATCTTGCGGCGGTTTCGCCGCTTTTTATTCATCAATTTTCACACGCATTCGTGGATTTTCGCGGCCGCCGCGAGCGAAAAGCCTCTTTTGTCGATTATTTCGAAAATTCGGTGAAGGCAACCCGGGCTCAAAGGCAGTTTTTTATTGATGTACTAAGCAAAGAGTTTCCCAAGTACAACGAAAATATTTGGGGTATGACCGCTTCAGATTCTGCTCGCGGTTATGTTGCGTGGGGAGCTCCGCCGCGTCACGAAGCTACCGACGGTTCCATCGTGCCTTGCGCGGCTGCCGGTTCGCTAATGTTTACACCGGATATTACTTTGCCCGCGTTGAAGGAGATGAAAAGCCGTTACGGTAAAGAGATCTACGGTAAATACGGCTTTGCGGATGCTTTCAATCCACAGACGGGCTGGGTCAATCCGGATGTGCTCGGCATCGATCTCGGCATTAGTTTGATCGGCGCCGAGAATTTGCGAAGCGGCAATGTCTGGTTCTGGTTCATGCAAAACGACGAGGTTCGCCGTGCCTTGCAGCGGGTTTCTTTGGTATAGTTTGAAACCACATCATTTTATGGCCCTGTTAGAGATGAAAGAGATCGTAAAGGAATTTCCCGGCGTCCGGGCCTTGGACGGCGTGAGTTTTACGCTGGAAGCGGGCGAGTTTCATTCTTTGGTCGGTGAAAACGGAGCGGGTAAATCCACGCTGATGAAGGTGCTCTCCGCCGTTTATCCGGTCGGAAGTTACGAAGGCGAAATTCTAATTGATGATAAAATCCGGCAGTTCAAGGGAATTAGAGATTCCGAAGCCGCAGGAGTTGCCATAATCTTCCAGGAACTGTCGCTGGTCAAGGAACTGACGGTCGGCGAAAACATTTTTCTGGGCATGGAGCCGACGCGGTTCGGAATTATAAATTGGTCCGAGCTTTATCACAAAGCTTCGACGCTGCTTCACGATCTGCACCTGCCAATCGACCCGCGCGTTCCGGTCGGAAGCCTCGGAATCGGGCAGCAGCAGCTTGTCGAGATCGCTAAGGCTTTGTCGAAAGATGCAAAAATACTCGTGCTCGACGAGCCAACGGCAGCGCTCACTGAATCCGAAGTGGATACGCTTTTCGGAATCCTGCGAAAGCTGAAGGATCGCGGCGTCGGGATGATCTATATTTCGCACAAGCTCGACGAAGTTTTCGAAATGAGCGACCGCATCACAGTTCTTCGTGACGGAAAAACCATCGCGACGCACGGTGCAGCGGATCTGGATAAGGCGAAGGTGATCTCGCTGATGGTCGGGCGCGAAGTCGGCGATATTTTTCCGAAGGTCGACCACGAACTAGGCGAAACGGCTCTGGAAATTAAACATTTAACGGCTTATTCGGCCGACGTTCCCGATAAAAAGCTGGTAAACGACATCTCCTTCGAGGTTCGCAAAGGCGAAGTTCTTGGAATTGCTGGCTTAATGGGAGCCGGAAGGACCGAGCTTCTGATGGCGATCTTCGGCGCGTGGAACGGTAAATTTTCACGGGAGATTTATGTCGAAGGCCGTAAAGTGGAGATTGATTCGCCAGCCGATGCTATCGAATGCGGCGTTGGCTTTGTCACCGAAGACCGCAAGCGTTATGGGCTTATTTTGGAACAAACGATATTGGATAATATTACGCTGGCAGGGCTTAAATCCATTTCGGGACGCTTTTTGACCAACCGTTCGAGAGAAGCGATAGCGGCCAACGGCCCAATGAAATCGCTGCGGGTAAAGGCAAATTCACCGATGACGGTCGCGGGAACTTTATCGGGCGGCAACCAGCAAAAGGTCGTGCTTGGAAAATGGCTGCTGACGAATCCGAAAGTGTTGTTTCTGGACGAACCGACACGCGGCATCGACGTCGGTGCGAAACAGGAAATTTATGCCGAGATCAATAAATTGGCGAAGGACGGTTTAGCGATCGTGCTGGTTTCGTCGGAACTGCCCGAAGTCCTCGGACTTTCGGATCGAATCCTGGTATTGCACGAAGGCAAAATGTCCGGTGCGTTTACGAGGGTTGAGGCAACACCGGAAAAAGTGATGGCGGCTGCAACGGGGCAAGGGAAAATTAATACCTAACTGCGCGTGTTTTTTCTAAGCACCAAAGGTGCGGCGGTAATATAGCCTGTGGCAACGCCACAGAAAATGGCAATTTATACTGAAGCACCAAAGCTGCGAAGTAATGTGTTTTAACCGGAGTAGAAAATTACTCCGCCACATTGCGGCTTGCTAAATACGGCATTTAATTCCTACGGCGTTGCCACAGGCTATATTCCGTCGCACCGTTGGTGCTGGAATCATGATCATTTTTGGCAATTCTTAACGTGAACAGATATGAGCGAAATAACCGAAACTGCGGGCAAGAAACGTTTTAAGATCGAGACATCGGCCTTGCGGGCTTACACGCTGCTTGGCGCTCTGCTTTTCATATTCGTGTTTTTTCATTACGCAACCAGTCCGAACACGCCGGAGTTTTGGAGCATCGGCCAGCATATTTCGCATTTCTTCGGTGGAATTTTTAAACCATTCACCGATCTGCTCTCCGGATCGAATTTTGTCAGCCGAATAATAAAGGAAATATCCGATGCCATGTTCGGATCTGAAGCGGCGTCAAGCTGGATCTTGGAAGGGATATTCATGAAACCGCGTAACCTTTCCAATTTGATGACGCAGATGTCGGTGACGGCGATTCTGGCGGTCGGAATGCTGATGGTTATCGTTTCCGGAAACATCGATCTTTCCGTAGGATCGGTGCTCGGTTTTGCGGGCGGCATTGCGGCTTTTTCGCTGACCACGCTCGAATACGGTGTGCCGGTTTCCATTCTTTTGGCTATCGCCGTCGGCACTGCTATCGGAGTTTTTCACGGAACCTTGACGGCCTATTTGAACATACCGGCATTTATCGTCACCCTTGGCGGCTTGCTTGCTTGGCGCGGAGCGGTGAAATGGCTGCTCGGCGGGACGACGATTCCTATATCGACCGACAGTTTCAAGATGATCGGGCAGGGCAATCTGCCATTAAACTACGGCTGGATGCTGGCTGCAGCGGCAATTCTGTTTGTGCTGTTCATGGCATATC
>JACMMN010000065.1 GCA_014379075.1 Pyrinomonadaceae bacterium
ATTGCCGGTGAAAACATGTCTTCAAGTTATTAAGGTCGTATGGGTTTGACGGATGTACTTTTATTCAAAATGAGTATTACAACTCCAGTCGGGCAACGCAAAAATGGAAGCGGTTATTTACATAACCGCTTCCATCACACTAGAGGTCCTTTTAAGAAAAGGATTAGTTACCCATTACTGTACCGCCCGCACCGAAGGTCGAAGGGTCGGTTGCAGTCGTTCCTTCAACAACATTGAGACTATCAGTCGTAGCAATAACTTCAGCAACCATTACACCATCGGTGCTGATACCGAAGTTGCGGGTTCCTGTTGCCGTAATACCAGTGGTGGTCTGCGGTTTTCCGGTTGCAGCAAACGTAGCAGGATTAACTCCTACGGTAAAAGGCTGTGACGCAAACTCAAAGTTATAACCGCTCTTTGTCGAAGGATTGGCTCCCAATACACCATCGATCAAACCAACAGCAGCCAAGTCTGCCAGGCCGGCTGGGCCGTCCGTGGAGAAATTACCGTTACCGTTTGTTGCCTGATATGTTGCCTGCGCACCATGAATTGTGCGAAGCGAAGAAACTGCTGAACCTTCATTAGCTGAACGACGTGCAGCCAACAGATTCGGGATAGCGATTGCGGCGATAATGCCGATGATAACGACGACGATCAAAAGTTCGATAAGTGAGAAACCTTTTTGATTTTTCATTTCTAATTCACAAGCTCCTAAAGTTTTTAATAAAGTCTTATTCCTACCTTTCCCAGGTCGCTAAGAGTAATACAAGGCGTGTGCCAAAAGGGAGTCGGGAGTCGGGAGTCGGGAGTCTGGAGCCGGAAGTTAAGCAGTTATGAGGTTTAGCGTGAGCCGTGATAGTTTGGTTGATGGAAAATATTATCACTTCGTCGTAAGGCGGCTGCGATAAATAACAGTTTTTGGTAATTGCACGATGACAAATTTTGTCAACTGGAAACGGGTGGAGTGAAGAGATGGAGGATGAGAGAATGGCAGGATTTAGAAAATTCGAAGATATTATTGCCTGGCAAAAGGCGAGAGAGGCGAACAAACTTATTTATAAGCACACGGCCGAAAACAATTTCTCCCGGGATTTTGAGTTGCGGAATCAGATTCGCCGGGACTTCAGACTATTCTCCCGATCTCATTTGGGCCGATAAGTTTCTAATACTATGCTTATCCAGCAAATGACGGAGTGAGCGGACCTGCATCTGGAGTAGGTCGGCGGCCTTGGTTTGGTTTCCGGCGGTCATGCGGAGGGCTTCGACGACATAGGTTTTTTCGAGGTTTTCGAGATGTGCGGTGAGGTTCAATCCGTCGTCGGGCAGTTCGAATTCCGCCTTTATACGTTCGGGATTGTAATTCGTAATATGGTCGGGCAGGCGTTCGGGCTGGATCTGATCTTCGCGTTCGAGCGCAACTGCACGTTCGATAGTGTGTTCGAGTTCGCGGACATTTCCGCCCCACATGTAATTTTCAAGCAGATCCATGGCTTTCGGCGTAATGCCGACCGTACGCCCGGACTGTTCACAAAATTTACCGATAAAATGCGTGACGAGTTCGGAAATGTCCTCGCGGCGGTCACGCAGGGGCGGCAGATGTATGGGAATAACCGATATCCGGTAGAAGAGGTCTTCGCGGAATGTGCCGTCGAGCGACATTTGCTTCAGGTCGCGGTTTGTCGCGGCGATGACGCGTGCGTCTATCGGAAGTTCGTCGTGAGCTCCGACCGGGCGCACCTTCCTCTCCTGCAATACACGAAGAAGCTTTACCTGCATCGCCGGAGACATTTCGCCAATCTCGTCGAGGAAGATGGTCCCGCGATGGGCCGCCTCGAACAGGCCTTTGCGGTTCGCGTTTGCACCGGTAAATGAGCCTTTAATATAGCCAAAGAGTTCGGATTCGAGAAGCGTTTCGGTAAACGCACCGCAATTTATTGAGATAAAGGGTTTTTCGGCGCGCGGGCTCAGATCGTGGATGGCACGAGCGACCAGTTCCTTACCGGTACCGCTTTCGCCGGTTATTAAAACCGTTGACTGAACCTCCGCTACCGTTTCGATCATCTGAAAGATCGCGTGCATCTTGCTGGAGTTCCCGACAATGTTCTTGATGCTTCCGCGGTCACGCTGCGCCCGTTTGAATGCCCGGTTCTCGCTGATCAAAGCCTGTGTATCCAGCGTCTTGCGGACAATGAGCTTTAATTCCTCGACATCGAACGGCTTTTGTATGAAATCGTCGGCACCGAGTTTGAAGGCTTCGCGGGCTGTTTCGACCGATGCAAAAGCGGTCATCAGAATTACGCCGAGATCCGGAAGTGTCTCACGAACGGCGCGAAGCATTTCGATGCCGTCCATATCAGGCATTTTTACGTCAGAAATGACGACGTCCGCCGGTTCGATCTGAAGCAGTTCAAGTGCTTCGCGCCCATTCGAAGCGGTGCGAATGCTGTGTCCTTCGCCATCGAATACAAGGCTTAGAAGCTGTCTGTAACTCTGCTCGTCATCAACAATTAAAATGTTTGACATTTATTAACTTGAATTTTAGAGTCCGAAGGGAAGCGGCGTCGCCAACAAGACCGGATACTCGATCCGGCTAATTATATTCAACACATTGTAAAACGCGTTGTTACATATCCATTGTCACAAAAAAACGTTGTCAAATTCAAGAAGAAACATTGGATTCGTCTTTCTTGACGGATAAATAATTCGTCAACGGAGAAGCGTCCGCTTGATCCTTACCCGGTTCCGGCTCGATCGAAGCAGCCTGGTTTCGCTGTTTACGCGGCAGTTCTACCGTAATGACCGTGCCTGAACCTTCTATGCTGCGGACATTGATCGTTCCGTTATGATCCCGAATGATCTGATATACGATCGAAAGGCCCAGTCCCGTGCCGCCCGAGGTTGAATTGGCGAACGGCTCGAACAATTGTTCGACAGCTTCCTGCGACATTCCCTGGCCGGTGTCTTCGAAAACAATTTTGATGCGGTCATTTTGGATCGGCTCAAGCCTAATGGTGAGTACCCCGCTGCCCGACATTGCCTGGATCGCATTTCGGGCAAGGTTCCAAAAGATCTGTTTTAACTGCGTCGCGTCCGCTGATATTAAGACAGGATTTGGAGGAATCTCTTCCACCAATTTATGGTCTAAGCCAACATCGGGGCCGTGACGGAGAAGCGTCAACGTATCGGTTATCGCTTCGCCGACGTCGATCTCCGAAAAATTACCTACCTTCGGCTTAGCATAGCTGAGAAAGTTTGTAATGATGGCATTTAAGCGGTCGGATTCACGAAGAATGATATCCATTAAACTTGCCTGCATCGATTCGGGAGGTGTGCTCGACTGCAATACCTGTATTGCACCACGCATCGCGCCCAACGGATTGCGGATCTCATGAGCCAGCCCGGCCCCGACCCGACCAACGGCGGCGAGCCTGTCCTTGCGGCGGGCGCTTTCCTCCATCGAACGGATCTCCGTCAGATCCTGAAAGGTAATGATCAAACCGGTCGCTTCATTTTCCTCGGAAAATAGCTGGGCAATACTGTAGCCGATCCGGACCGCGAACCCGTCAGGCGTTTTAAAGTCCGCTTCGAACCTTGGCGACTGCTCGCCGCCAGCGACCGCAGCAAATGAAAGGTCGATTTGCTTCTGTATATTTCCAAACAAGGAAAATATCTTTTCACCGCGCATTTTCTCCGATCTGAGACCGGTGATCTCGGTCGCCGCCGAATTGAATGTATAGATATTCCCGTCCAGATCGGTTGTGATCAGGCCCGAACGGATCGATTCGATGATCCTTTCGTGAAGCGCACGAAGGCTTGCAAGGCTCTTTGTTGCCTCCACGAGTTTCTCGCCTGACGAACGCCTGTCGGAAAGCCGCGCGGCTAATAGTCCCACGACGAGGAATGCTACGACGTGAAAGCTAACAATTTGAACGATCTTTGAAGTTGCCTGAACCGCACCCGTCGGTTCAAGAACGGCAAATGACGTCATGATGGCTAAGGCTATGAACACCAAAATGCAGATCAACGCCATAAAAAGCGTCGCCAGCGGTTTAAGATAAAAGCTCGAAACGCTTATCAGGACGATATATAAAGTTATATAAGGAGAGGTGAGATCGCCCGTCAGCCACACGAGATTTGTGATCAATAAAGCGTCTAATGTGAACTGTAGCCATATTTGCCATGCGGTCTGCCGGCTTAGACGTAAAAACAGGAAATAGACCGATGTCAGTCCAACGGAGATGATAAAGATCAGAAAGGGCCCTTCGGGAAGACTTTCGAATGACAGATCCATCCGGCCGCTGTACCAGATCCAGGTCGTGGCAAGAAGCAGAAAAACAACGATTAGCCTGCCGATGATAAGCGTTTGTACGCTTCGAATTCGGCTGGAATTGGCGGGAAAGTCTTTTTCGTCTACACTAAGCATAATCGACCGAAAAATATGGATCCGAATAAATTCCTAAATAAAGAACCGGCATTTGAACAACGTCCATGGGGCAGCTTCACGGTGCTGGACGGAGGTGAAAGTTTTAAGGTAAAACGGATTGAAGTTCTGCCTGGAAAACGTCTTAGCTATCAGCGGCACACCCGCCGGGCGGAACATTGGTTCGTCGTCCGGGGCACTGCTAAGGTTACATTAAACGGCGATGAAATTATAGTCAAAATGGGTGAGGCGATAGACATCGCCGCCGGTTCGGCCCACCGCGTCGAAAATCCTGAAACCGAAATGCTCGTCTTCATCGAGACGCAAACTGGTGATTATTTCGGAGAAGATGACATTGAGAGACTGGAAGATGATTTCGGGAGAATTCAGGGGTAGTATTTATTTGTCTCTTAAAGCGGTACCGAGTTATACAAATGTTTTTGAAGTTTGAGAGAAAACTGCCGATAATACTGTTTTTTGTCTTCCTGATGTTGACGACGATCGGTTTTCTTTTCTATCAGAACACGATCTCCATTCAAGAGGCGATCAAATGGGAAAAAAGTGCACAGGAAGTTTTATCAAAACTGGATGAAACGCTCACGCTGGCTCTGGTTATCGAAAGCAGCACAAGCAACTTCATTGTCACGGGAAATGAAACGTATCTTGATCCCTACAATAGAGCGAAGCCGAAGATAAATCAGAATATTGCAACGCTGCGGCAATTGATCCCCGAAAATCCGCGTCAAACTGCTGAAATTGACCGCGTCGAACAGCTTCTCGGCGAAATTGTGACCGAAGCTGAAAGACGGATCGCGCTTCGGAAAAGCGAAGGGTTCGATATCGCCGTCCTTGAATTACCAAAGCAACGAGGTAAAGTCCCGGTCGACGGTGTCCGGGATGCGATAGATCGTCTCAAGAACGAGGAATTGCGTACGCTTCAGGAGCGCGAACAGGGGCTCGATATAAGCCTTAACCGAACGATCTGGATCCTGATTATAAGCAGTTTTGCCGGGATCGTTTTCCTGGGCCTGGCGAATTTGGTCGTACTATTCGAAAACCGGAAGCGTCGCGTAGCGGAGCGGGCACTGATAGATGCGAACTACGGCCTCGAACAGAAAGTGGAATTGCGTACCCAAGAGCTTCAGAATGTCAACGAAACGCTCAATGAGGTTGGCACCGAACGTGAAACGCTTTTGTTAAACGAACAAAAAGCGCGACAGGATGCGGAGATAGCTAACCGCCTTCGTGATGAATTTATGGCCACCGTTTCGCATGAACTGCGAACACCATTAAACTCGATCCTCGGATGGGCTCGTTTAATGAAGGGCGGCACCCTGGATGAGGCTCAATCCGCTAAAGCCGTTACGACGATCATTAAAAATTCGGAAACTCAGAATCGCCTGATAGAAGACCTGCTTGACGTCGCCCGCATTATTTCCGGGAAATCCGAGCTTGTGATCGTTGAGGTCGACCCGGTCGAAATTATCTCCCACGCGATCGAGAGCGCTAAACCTTCAGCGGATGCGAAAAATATATTTATCGATTTGAAGATTGACGGGTCTGTAGAAGGCGGATCCATTAACGGAGATAGAGACCGGCTTCGACAAGTATTTTCGAATTTGCTTAATAATGCAATAAAGTTTAGCCCGCAAAATACTGAGATCGAGGTGGGGCTTGATGGTAGGGACGATTTTGCCGAAATTACGGTTCGTGACAGCGGTATGGGTATAAGCAGCGAATTCCTGCCGCTGGTCTTTGAACGCTTTCGTCAAGATAAGACGGTTTCGACGAAGAATGGCG
>JACMMN010000427.1 GCA_014379075.1 Pyrinomonadaceae bacterium
GATACCGAAGACCTGGATCGAAACCCGCACCGCTCAGGAACTTGTCGAGGACGAAGGCATTCCGGCTGACCTGCTGCGCGATAGAAAAGAGATCTACGACCTTCACAAAATATAACCCGACATTCACAAATATTGTCCGCTTTGTTCTGCAAAAACGCGCTGCGGCAAACGTCCAAAGTTGGAGCAAAAGCACGTGTGCTCAAGTTTGGATTTTTTTGCGCGTATATAATAATAAGGTTTACGGAGCACTTTTAATGTCTATTACAAAACTCGCGAGCGTTCCGCTAATGTACCAACGCGATACCAAGGTTTGCTGGTATGCGGGAGCCCGGATGCTCTTCAAATGGTCGGAAGCGACGGGAAAGGGTTCGGCGAAAAATCCCGAAACCGCCGATCAGGGCTACATCGACCGGTATAACAGGAACGGGACCGTCGGTTCGAGAGACAACTGGCATCTCGCAAACGCCCTCAGCCTTAAACAGCACACCAATATCGCAATGGATCACGACACGGTCGACAAGTTTTTGCAGGAACACGGGCCGATCTGGGTCGGGGTCGCCAAGAACTGGAACGGCAATAACGGATACGGTCACGTAATCGTTATATGCGGCGTTGCCGACACCGGCGTCTTTATCCACGACCCGGAACCGGTGAAACAGGGAAGCACTTGCTGGCTGACATGGGAGCAGATAAAAAATGCAGTTGATAATGTCGACGGCACGCCGAACCCTCAATTCCTAAGCGCGGCGTGATAAGTTCAAGCAAATTTAAGAGTGCCGGAAGATATTGATTTCCTCCGGCACTTTTCTATTTCAGCATTTTCGCAACATCCACATCGCCGTAACCGGCTTCGGCGAGCGCCTGTTCGGCCGAGATCCCGATCTCTTTCTTCAAAATAATATTTTCAAGGACCTCGCGTTCCGAAATGCGGGCCGCGTCTTCCCAGGCTGTTATGAGGCGAATGTCATTGCCGTGTCCTTCGACCCGTAGAGCAAACGCCATCAAATCGGCCCAAGTTTGTCCGAACGATTCCTGCCGGTCGCGGACCTTTGCGATAAAACGTGTTTCGGCTTTTTTCAGGGATTCGCCGCTCTGGCTGCGGTTCGTATGCGGCATCAGATAGTGCAGAGGCGTGCCGGTGACGCTTGCCATATCGACGCGAAAACTGTCCTTGACCTTCAAAAAGTGATCGAGATTGGCCGCTTCGAAATCGCCGAAACGGGCGTGCGGATTTTGGGCGATCCACAGGTGGTCGATGCCGGCGGTAAAGGGAGCGACCGCCTTGCCTTCATTATCGTACTCGATCTCGATTCCCGCCGCCCATCGTTGGCGATAAGCGGAAAATTCCATCGCCACGAGCATGTCGAGAACCGATTTATTCAGCCCGTCCTGGACAGGGATCGCCGATTCAAGTTCGGACTGTCCCGGCAGTCCGATATCGGCGTTATTGGCGAAATGAAAGACCGGAACGACGCCGTAAGGATTTGGTATCATCGAATCGGATACGCTGAGTGAGTGCTGCGGTGACGCGGAGATGTTTTGCAGATTCGAAATTTCGATCTCCTCGTCTCGGAAAGGTAAAAAGTCCTTTGCGTCGGGCAGCGTGCGATCGCTTTCCCGCGTGTTGATATATCTCTCGATACGGTCGGGGTAAAAAAGATTAAGACGCGTGCGCTTGTCGTGAGTTCGCCAGTATTTTGCCGCCCATAGCACCTTGCCGGGCGACTCGTCGTCGTAAATTACCGTGACGCTCGCAGCTTTATTCGGAAAGATCATCGGTTGTCCGCCGGCATTCGGCCACACGATCGCGTAGGCATCGCCATTTTTAAGAGCCTCCTTATGCACCTCACCGGCCCGCGTCGCCATACGGTTTCGCTGCCAAATGCGCTCCGCCTTTGATGCCAGATCGTTTCGGCCCGATTCCACACGGAACTCCGTGATCTTCAGCTTGTCCTTGACCGCGTCGCATATCGCCGGACACAGGTTCATCGCGAATTCCCTGAAAAGCGAACCGAAGGTATTTTGGAATTTCTCGGTCGCAAACATCAGGTTGTGTTCCCCTCTGTGATAACGCTCGGTCTTGGCGTAGCGGCCTTGATTGACACGCAGATTTTCTATTGCTTGTTCGATATTTGTGTTCATAATTTTATGTGACGGATTTACTTCAACAACGCAGCTATCGCAACGCCGATCAGCATATCGCCGAGCCGTTTCCACGGTGAAGTTTTCTTATTCTTTAGAGTGTCTATCAGCTTTTCTTGCCCGGCGATGACGGCGTCTTTTGCGCTTATGGTCTCGTTTTTCGCTGAAACCGCTGCCCGCAAAGCCTCAGTTTCACTTTGGCGGGTGGCGTTCAGTTCATTTAACAAAACGACACGCTGCCTTTCCGTTTCAAGCCGTTCGCTGAGCAGTTTGTTTTCCTGTCCCAACACATCCGCGAGCACACGCGTTTTTGTCAATTCATCGGCCGCCGCGGCGCTGGCATTGATGGGGTTTAGAGTTCGGAGTTTAGCGTTCGGAGTTACTTCATCTGACGGCATTCGTTTATCGCGCAACAGCCCATCTTTGTGAACTCCGAACTCGGAACCCCGAACTTCTTTACTCGCAGGGATGTCCGAGCTCGGCGAGCTTTGCACATAGTTCGCCGGCGGTTGAGGTGATTGAGCGAATGCGGCGGGCGCGTTCCACATCGGAACGAGCAGCGGCAGTATTAATATTAAATTTTTCCAATTCTTCATCTTGTTTCCTTGCTATCGCCTGAATTTCGGCGATCTTTTGTTCTAGGTAAATGGTTTTTTGTTTGTATTGTCCGGCTTCAAGTTCTTTAGCGTCTGCAACGGCCGCGGCTTTATCCGCATTTTGCTTCGCGGCATCGGCTGCCTTTTGCAGCTTGCTGATCTTGTAATTCGACAAAACGTAGCTGCCAATCACCAAAACTAAAACCGCGAGCCCGGCGGCGATATAAAGTTTAATTTTCAGTGTCATGATCTTGTCTCTGCTCCTTTGATTTATCGCGGTTTCGAAGATAGATCTGTACCATCACGTCGACAGCCTTTCCGATGCTGAAGAATATGATCGGCAGGACGACCGCCGAAATGATCGAGATCAAAGTTTTCGCTTCGATGGCCGAAAATACGGCCGTTGTAGAGCTTATCCACGCTATTAATATGTTCTTGAGGTCATGCATAGTTTTTTTTCCTTGTTGGTGCAAAATTTACCGGGCCTTCGTTTCCGACCGTTCCCGGATCTTGCCTAAAGCGATCTGCCGGTATAAATAGAACAGCCCGAAAGCCGCCGCGATGATCGCAACGATCAGCCAAACTTCCCGCGGAAGGCCGATCAAAAACGCGGCGATTGCCCACGAGGTTTGCCATACCGCTCCGGCCACGGTCGTCCAAAGTGATTTCGCAGCATCTTTTCGCGTGATCACGGTGTAAATTACTTTTTCGAACCGGTCGTATTTCGCTGCCGCTTGATTAACGAGCTCCTCGATCCTGTCCAGACGCATTGTTCTGATCGGCGGTTGAGCTTCGATCTGCGGATCGTCGGAGGAATTCGGCAGGGAATTATTGGGTTTGGTGATGGCGGAGCTTGTTTTTGCAGGCACCGCCGCTGCGGGTTTGTCGACCGGCTCAACCGCCGAATCTCTTGAGAACATCTCGCTCGTTATGTCGATCCCGTGAACGTTAAGCGGAAGGTCCAGCTCCCATTTCCCGAGCGCGATCTGATCGAGAAAAAACCTCGTTCGGTAGCGCGTACTTCTCAGGCGGGGAATGCTTAACAGCCAGGCATCACGCTGGCGGACATATTCCGTGATCCACGCTTTTTCCGAGTTTTTGGCCGGTACGCGGTCCCGAATTTTCTCCCACGAACCGTGATTGATCGAATCGTATATGACCGCAAGCGAGAGCGGCAGTGTGAAA
>JACMMN010000428.1 GCA_014379075.1 Pyrinomonadaceae bacterium
CCCGGTACCGACGGTTTTGAATTCGTAGATTCTCTAAAACCGCGGCAAGACAGCATTAGAATACACAAACGTTACGGCAACAGCTTCAATAAAACGGATTGCGACAAAATATTGAAGGAAAAAGGTGTCGATACAGTTGTGATAACCGGTTTCTGTGCCGAGTTCTGTGTTCTGTCAACCTATCGCGGGGCCAAGGACCTGGATTATTTTCCCGTCATATTAAAAGACGGTATCGCAAGCACGAAGGAATCACACAAGGAATTCGTTGAAAATATCAGCGAAACGATCACGGCGGGTGTACTTACGAAACTTCTGAATGACTGAGACAGCAAAACTTGAGGTACAAACGAAATGGATGCACAAATGGAAAAGGAATACATAAAGGGCGGCGAATTTTTGATCGCTGATCAGACTTCGGCAGAGATCTTTACGCCGGAAGATTTTACCGACGAGCAGAAGATGATCGGCGAGACTACGCGGGAATTTGTCGATAACGAGATCCATCCTCAGCTTCCGGCGCTTGAGAAGCATGGCTGGGATATTGCCCGCGATCTTGTGCAAAAAGGCGGCGAACTTGGGTTGCTCGGTGCGACCATTCCGGAAGAATACGGCGGGCTTGGGCTGGATCAGACGACGGGAGCGGTGATCGCCGAATATATCGGACGTGCCGGTGGATTCGGGACGACATTCGGTGCGCAGACGTCGATCGGGCTGCTGCCGATCCTTTATTTCGGCTCTGAAGAATTAAAAGAAAGGTGGATACCGGGAATTGTTTCGGGCGAGATCATAACAGCGTACTGTTTGACAGAAAGCGGTTCTGGATCGGACGCACTCGGAGCAAAAACAATTGCTAAGTTGAGCGAAGACGGCACGACGTACACGCTGAACGGCGAGAAGATGTGGATCACCAATGGCGGTTTTGCGGATGTATTTATCGTGTTCGCGAAGGTGGACGGCGAGAAGGAAAAGTTCTCCGCATTCGTTGTCGAACGCAGCGAAAATTGCCGTCCCGGAGCCGAAGAGCACAAGATGGGCATTAAATCCTCATCGACCACCGCCATAATTCTGTCTGACTGTAAAATTCCGGCATCGAACCTGATCGGCAACGTCGGCGACGGTGCGAAGATCGCGTTCAATATTCTTAATGTCGGCAGGTTCAAATTGGGAGCAAGCGTTACGGGCGGTGCAAAACTCGCTATGCACGAGGCCATCCGCTATGCCAACGAGCGGCATCAATTCGAAAAGCCCATCTCATCTTTCGGCGCGATCAAGCACAAACTTGCGGAAATGGCGATAAGGACTTGGGTTGCCGAATCGATCACGTACCGGACCGTCGGCATGATCGATGCTTTGATCGGTGACGGTGCTGATAATGCTAAGAAATTGCAGTCGATCGAGGAATACGCAGTCGAATCTTCGATCAATAAGGTTGCGTGTTCGGAGGCTCTCGATTACGTTGTCGATGAAATGGTGCAGATCTACGGCGGTTACGGCTATTCGGCTGATTATCCGGCGGAAAAAGCATATCGCGATTCACGCATCAACCGCATTTTCGAAGGTACGAACGAAATCAACCGCCTTTTGATTCCCGGGCAGTTAATGAAACGGGCGATGAAGGGAAGGCTCGGGCTTTTGCAGGCAGGAAAGGCTTTACAGGATGAGATCCTGAATCCGCAGATGTCGTTTGATGAAGACGACGGATTGCTTGCCGCCGAAACGAAGCTCGCGAAAAATGCCAAAAAGATCGCTTTAATGATAGTCGGAACCGCGGCGCAGAAATATATGATGAAACTTGCCGACGAGCAGGAAATCCTGCTCAATGCGGCGGATATCATTATGCATGCCTACCAAATGGAAACGGCGATTTTGCGGGCAAAGAAGATTGCCGAGAAGAACGGCGAAGAAGCGGCGGCGCGGTATATTGATATGGCCGGAGTTTTCTGCAACGACGCTATTCAGCGCGTCGAAGCGGCGGCGAAAAATACAATTGCCGCTATGAGCGAAGGCGACGAAATGCGAACATTATTGGCCGCGCTGAAACGGTTTACGAAGAACAATACGCCGATCAATACCGTCGCCGCGCGTCAGCGGATAGCGGATACTTTGATCCAGGCCAATAAATATACATTCTGATTTCACATTTTAGCGTGTCCTCAGGTTATCGAAGAAGCACGCCAAAGTGTGTACTCAAACACTCATTGTCCGAAGCACCGATGTTTCGGACTTTTTATTTTGGAGCAAAAGTCGGAAAATAGACGACATGGAAATTCCAAGGGACGTGTTGGAGCCCGTGCAGGGTTTATCCAGGGAGGCCGGATTGCTGCTGGCGGGCTTAGAAGAAGTCCGGACGCAGACGATCGAGCTTATTGAAGACCTGTCGGAAGAGGAACTTGCAACCACGCTTTTGCCGAATTTTCATCAAATCGGCTCGCTGGCGCTGCATCTGGCGGAGAATGAGTTTTGGTGGATTCAGGCAGTGATCGCAGGAAAAGAAATATCGGATGAGGACCGAAAGCTGGCCCATTTGGACGAACATACGTTGGAGACGGACTTTCGCTTGCGAGGCTACGACGCAAAAAGCTGTATTGGGATCCTTAATATGATCCACGAGCGTTCGATCGAAACGCTTTCGGAATTTTCGGATGACCGTCTCGATACACTAATTTTATGCGAACCCGGCGATCCTCGTTTCGAATGCAGCCCGCGATGGGTATTGCATCATTTGATCGATCACGAGGCTCATCATAAAGGCCAGATCGCGATGATAAAGCGGTTAATTCGAAAAACGACTAGTTAAGATATATGGCAGGAATATATAGATTCGAAAAGTGGAAGGAATATCACGCTCCAAATCCCGCAATGCTCCATTTAATGATGGAACGCGCTGGTTTTAAGGTTCAGCAATGGTGTGAAAATGCTTACATGCTCAGGGGAAACACTAAACATCCTGAAGACAGGCTGCATTGGGTCGTGTCTGGATCGCTGGAATTGACGATAGATAAGGTTGGCGTGGTTTTGCTTACGGCGGGCGATCAGGTTCTGCTGCCGGCGGAGACTTATTATTCCTTCCGAGTCGCCGGCGATTGCCCGGCCATATACATGCTCGGGCTGAAGATAGAGAAGGCTGTACCGATAAAAAAAGCGAAAAGGAAATCTGGGAGTAAGAAGGACATCGGTAGTGAACGCTCTTAAGGTAAAATAGATCCATGGATAACGCACGAACATTAGGGGAACTAAGAACAAGCGGGTACGCGTCGCGGTCTGTGAAAGACGAATTGCGGGCGAATTTGATCGGTAAATTGCGGGCGGGCGAGCGTCTGTTTCCGGGGATTTTAGGCTACGACGAGACGGTTGTCCCGCAGCTTGTGAATGCCGTTTTGTCTAAACATAACTTCATTTTGCTCGGGCTTCGCGGACAGGCAAAAAGCCGCATCATACGGCAATTGACCGAGCTCCTCGATGCTGAAATTCCTATCATTGCAGGTTCGGAGATCAACGATAATCCGTTTGCGCCGCTCAGCGCCTACGGTCGCCAGCAGATCGAACTGCACGGCGACGAAACGAAGATAGATTGGGTTAGCCGCGACAATCGCTTTGTGGAAAAGCTTGCAACACCCGATGTGACCATCGCTGATATTATCGGCGATGTCGATCCGATCAAAGCGGCTAAGGGCGGACACTTACTTTCAGACGAATTGACCATTCATTTCGGACTGCTGCCGAGAGCGAACCGCGGAATTTTCGCCATTAACGAGTTGCCCGATCTCGCCGGAAAGATTCAGGTCGGCCTGTTCAATATCATGCAGGAAGGCGATGTGCAGATAAAAGGCTATCCGGTCCGCCTGCCGCTCGATGTGATGCTGGTTTTCTCTGCCAATCCGGAAGATTACACAGCTCGCGGCAAGATAATCACGCCGCTCAAAGACAGGATCGGTGCGGAGATTCAAACTCATTATCCAAAGGATGTGCAGTTGAGCGCGGCGATCACCAAACAGGAAGCCTGGACGTCGCGGCATGGATTTGAAGATTTCACAGTTGAAATTCCGGATTTTATCGCGGAAACGATCGAGCAGATCTCTTTTGAGGCGAGAGACGATCAACGGATCGACAAGCGGAGCGGAGTTTCGCAGCGGTTTTCGATCACGGCCCTCGAATCCGCCGTTTCGAATGCTGAGAGGCGGGCCTTGCTGACAAATGAAAAAGAGATCGTGCCCCGAATTTCCGATATCTACGCCGCTCTTCCGGCAATGACCGGTAAGATGGAGCTGGAATATGAAGGCGAACAGATCGGTGCACATCAAATTGCCAAGGATCTGATCAAACAGGCGTGCGGAGTGACCTTCGAGGGATTTTTTCTCGGCATCGATTTTGCGCCGGCGGTTCATTGGTTCGAAGAAGGTAACAAATTGCTTCTTTCCGATACGACTTCCGCCGAAGAATGCGTATTACTGCTGGGCAGCATACCGGAGTTGATAGATTCGACTCTTGTTCCGCTTGATTTTAGGAAGGATGAAAAGGCAAAACTCGTTTCGGCGTGCGAATTCGTTCTCGAAGGCCTGTATGCGGATAACAAGATATCCCGAAACGAGGACGGCGGCTTCGAAGCCGTGACCAAAGCGAAACGCGACCGTCGCGGAATGATCTATGAGGATTTTACGGATATCGAGGGCTATAATTAAAAAGCCGTGACGAGCTTTTCGACTCATCACGGCCTTCCTCCCCGGTTCGACTTCAGTTATCTGTTATTAACGATAGGCTCTGTAGTAGCGTTTCGTTTTCGGATTCAGCTTGTAAGTGTAGAGGGCTGAACCACCCGCCCCTACTGCCGTTCCGATCAAGGCACCTTTTTTACCGCCGATCAATCCGCCTAACAGGGCACCTGCACCCGTTCCGATAGCGATGTTGAACAAGTTACGGTGTCGCTGATATAGGTTCGGCTTTTTGTATACGGTCGTTGCATTGGTACGAGTTCTGTAGCGTCTAGTTTGAGCGTCCGCCGAAGTTGCAAACATCGGGATAGCAATTGCCATCAACGCCATCATCATGAATGTAGTAATAAATTTTTTCATTGCTGTATCTCCCTTTTTATTATTTTGAAGACCATCGTCTCCATTGCCCTATTTATTGGCAATGGCCGTGCCACAAATGTAAAGCTCATATTATGCAGTAGGTTACGGAAATTATGAGCGATGGGTTTCGGTCCGAAGATACTAAATCGGTTAGCTGTTTGCGTTATCGTATACGGAACGATCAATAGAGCCGAGCGTTTACATTCCTTTGCAAAATCGGGAAAAGTAACGGAAAAGCTAAACTTTTGGAGAGGTTAAACCGGGGGAAAA
Organism: Pyrinomonadaceae bacterium; assembly: GCA_014379075.1. Taxonomy (GTDB): domain Bacteria; phylum Acidobacteriota; class Blastocatellia; order Pyrinomonadales; family Pyrinomonadaceae; genus OLB17. Next base: position 5,340 of record JACMMN010000428.1, read on the forward strand.
GGTTAAGATAAATATGGCTGCTAAAAAAATAGTTAGCGAGAAGTTATTTGCTTTGCGGGCTTATGAAATTTATCCGTTATTCAAAATTTGACGGTTTTGACGTTTTTGGCGTTAATCTGGGCAACCTGATGGATTCGCTGTCCGATCAGATGCTCGATTCTGGCTATAACGACGATTACTGGTGGACGCGTGAGCGGAATAATCCGGACGATTCGCTCGATGCACTGCGCAAAGCGATTTTGCAATCACTTTTGGAGCAGGAAGTTTTGAATGAGCAGGATGTGGAGAAAATGCTGGCCGACAACGACGGTAAATTCAAAGGCTCATTGCTCGAAGAACTGATAAACCAGCTTATCGAACGCCTCGTGGAAGAAGGTTATTTGAATCTAAAGGAAGTTCCGCCGGAACAGCGGCGCGAGATGCTGAAGGGGCAAGGACAAGGCGAGATCGGCGAGCCGATGCCGCGAGACATAAAGTTCGAAATAACAGAGAAAGGCCTTGATTTTCTAGGCTACAAGACGCTGCAGAAATTGCTCGGCAGCATGGGTAAATCTTCGGCTGGACGGCACGATACGCCTCATTTAGATACCGGCGTGGAAGCCGCTCTAAGCTCGAAACAATATGAATTCGGCGACACTATAAACCTCGATGTTAACGCGACGCTGATGTCGGCGATAACCCGTGAGGGATTGGGTTTACCGTTGAATTTGGAGTATAAGGACCTGTACATTCACCAGCAGGATTACCAATCTTCGTGCGCGACCGTCGTGATGCTCGATTGTTCGCATTCTATGATACTTTACGGCGAAGACCGTTTCACCCCGGCGAAAAAGGTCGCCCTCGCCCTCTCGCATTTGATCCGCACGCAATATCCAGGCGATTCGCTAAAGATCGTGCTTTTTCACGACGGTGCCGAAGAAGTTCCGATAGGAAAGCTCGGCACCACGCAGGTCGGGCCGTATCACACGAATACCGCCGAAGGCTTAAAGCTTGCCCGCCGGATACTAGCCGCCCAGCGAAAGGAAATGAAGCAGATCGTCATGGTAACGGACGGAAAACCGACGGCGGCTTTTCTCGAACCGTCGAACTCTGCGTACTTCGGCCACCGCAAATACTCCGATACGATGCCCGGCGAAAAGCGGCTTCTCTACAAAAATTCGATGGGCAACGATCCGTTCGTCATGGCCGAAACCTTTAAAGAAGTCCAGGCCTGCCGCAAATCGGGCGTGATGATAAATACGTTCATGCTGGCGAGCGATCATTACCTTGTCGAATTCGTCAAGCAAATGTCCGCCATGACCCGCGGAAAAGCCTATTTTGCGAATCCGAATAACCTAACGGAGTTTGTCCTGATGGATTTTATGAAACGCCGGACAAGTCGTGTAAAATAGTTTTTCGAACATGCTAACCTGCTTTCGTTCCCGTAGCCCTCTATGCTCAAAAACGATCTCCACGAACGCACCTGGTTCTTTGACCTTGAATGGGTGCCCGATGCCGTTGGTGCCAAGCGCTTCTACGATCTTCCGGACACGGCGACGGAACTGGAAGCGATGGAGGAGGTTTGGAAAAACTCGGCGGGCTTTTCGGATGCCGTGCCGAGGCCGTTCGTAAAATACCTTTTCTCACGGGTGGTTTCGATCGCGTTCCTTTCCCGTAATGTGGTTTTTCGCGATGGCGAAAAGCGGATAGATTTCGCCCTGCATTCGCTGCCGAAGTTGCCGGTCGATCCTTCGGAATCGAATGAAGCCTATATTATTGAACGTTTTCTGCACTTTGTAGGCGAACGGTGCCCGCAGCTCGTCGGTTTTAATTCGATCGACTCGGATATGCAGGTTTTGATACAGCGCGGAATGGTCAACGAGATATCTGCCCCGTCATTTTGTTCGCGGCCTGATAAACCCTGGGAAGGCCGTGATTATTTCGCAAGGAACGATAACGAATGGCACCTCGATCTGATAAAGCGGTTTTCCAACGGCAATATGAAGCCGCGCCTCAATGAGATAGCCCGCCTTTGCGGATTTCCCGGAAAGATCGATGTCGGCGGCGAGCAGGTCGCCGATCTCTGGCTGCAGGGCGAACTTGCGAAAATCGTGGAATACAATCAGATAGATACGCTAAACACGTATTTGATATGGCTCCGGTTCGTTTATTTTGCCGGCAGGCTAAACGAAGAAGAATATATGACCGAGCAGGACGAATTTCGCGGATTTCTGGAACTCGAAGCGGCGAGACCCGAGAAGGAATTTTTACAAAAGTTTCTCGATAAGTGGGAAATGTAAGAGTAGCACCTTTAGGCGGGATTCTTCGTTTAGAGTCGGACCTTCGAGCTTTAAAGGTGAAGTAAGAATCACGCCTAAAGCGTTACTCTTGCAAAAATACTCATGCTATTCAGAGAAGGCCTTTGCGACGAATTAGAAAATAGGAGTGAGGACTTCCGGGCTTATCTGCGCGAGAAATCTTCAGAACTGACCTTCTATTTCGACGCTTTGTCGAAACTCGAACAAACCCCTTACCAATCAATAGAGCAAAAATTTTCTCAACCGGAAGACTGTGGGGCAATCCCGGCGACGGAATTAACTTCACAGGGATCATTTTCATTTCCTTTCGGCATTAGCTGGCAAAATCACGAACAGGCACGCGAATGGGCAGGGGAAATTCTGCAAAACCGGACGACATTTGCAGCCGACGGCAGCCAGATCTACGCCGGAAAGGAAACATCCGTCCCGGTCGCGGCGATCCAGATCGGGTGGTTCGAGAATCCGCATGACGCGGTAAAGCCTTACGAAAAAAACGCGAGGTTCGAAATTTTAACGCCAGACGATCTCTTCAAAGATCAGGATGAGCCGATGAATCCCGATATCCGTGTCGAGGAACGCAGATATCTCGGCGAAGTTGCTCAGATTGGCGAATTTCTGGAGAAGAAGCGTGGGTGGCGTGAGCGCGGCGAACGCATGCCGCTGGCTTTTTTTGATAATCCCCTGCTTGTACCCTTTTCCCAAAAAGGGCTGCAGAAAAGCTTTCTCGAAGCCACCGTAGATCTCGTAAAACTTTCCCGTGAAACAGACGTTCCGCTGGTCGGCTACGTTGACCGGAGCTTTTCTCGGGATCTGCTCACCTTTCTGGACAGCATCACACAGCGTCAAAAAACGGGAGAAACGACGTTGTATGATGCGTCACTGATGAGTGGAAGTATCGACGGCACTTCGCGGGTGCTGGAAGATTGGGGAGACCGCAGCTGCTTTTGTTATTCCAAGCGGCGGGGGTTGAACGCGTTTATTGACGAGGCAACGGGGAAATCGACGGTCGGTTTTGCCTATCTGCAAACCACCGCGGATTCAACACCGGCACGGCTCGACCTGCCATGTTGGGTTTATGAAGCGGGGCTGCTCGACGAAGTCCTGGATGTAGTGAGGGCCGAATGTGTGATCGGCCTGGGTTATCCGTATGCGCTTGAAACGGCCGATCAGACGGCGGTGATCTCTACGCGTGACCGGGAAATATTCTTTCGGGCTTTACAGGAATTTGCGGTTCGTGAAAAACTGGAGTTTAGCGTTTCGAGAAAAGATGCGAGTAAGAACCGGCGTAGATAAACTGACGATCTGTTCCGCCTGCGGTGCCGAGGCGACGCGCGGTTCGGCGAAATATTGCCTGGTCTGCGGCAAACTTATGCGGGAAGATTACCAGCCGCTCGACGCGATCCGTTCTTCATACGGTTTACAGCAAAAGCATTTAAAATTCGGCGAAACAAAATTGCATGAAACCGAAAGCCTGTTTGCGGAAAGTAAGAACGCATTTTCCGACATGGCATGGGCATGCGTCGTTTATTCGTCGGTTCCATACCTGGGAATTTTGTTTGTACCTTTTGCACTCGCCACCGGCGGCCTCGGCTGGTATAAAGCCTATAGCCTGCCGGCATCGGGCGGCGGGCGGTTGGCTTTGGTTTGCGTCGGACTGAGCATTGTTATCTTTTTCGTGCAGATTTTCCTGTGGTGGCTATTATATTTAATCCCTGAGCTTGGCAGCTAGTTAACGGTATTATGAAGATCGCCAAAATCGTCAGTTCAAATTCGCATATCGATTACATCGGACGGGTCATCGATGAACTGGATACGAACGAACCTCCAAATGCCGGGGATTACGGTTTTGCGGAGTTTGTAAGCCTGCAATTTGGCTCGGACGACGTAGTAGGTGTCATTTACGATTCGAAATTGGTCAATCCCGAATACGCTAGTTACGGCCCGCGGCTCAGCCCAAAGCCGGGATTGCAAAATTTCACGCCTGATTTCATTAATGAACAGGGGATCTTGATAGGAATTTTGTTGTTGGGCACTATTGACGTGACCGGCATTGCAGCCCACGGAGTTCCAAAGCGGATCGTTCCGCCCGGACAGGACGTTTCGAGCATGGATGCCGCCGCGATTAAAAGATTTCACGAGGACGAAAGCGGATCAGTGCAAATGCATTACTATTCACAGGTAGTCTCACATGCAGGGCTTCTTGCTGTTCCGCTGCTTGAATCTATTATCGAAAATCTTCTTCGAAGCTGTTCCGGTGCTGATGGGCAGCGGCTCGGCCTTTTGAAACAAACGCTTACGTGGCAGCGGACCATGGGCGGGATGAAACTATAGCATTTAACGCAGGAGCTTACTGCGTCGGACAAGAAAAGCGTTTAACAACGATCGGGTTTTGCCGTTAATAATTAATGGAACTTAGTAAAATATACCTCGAAAACTGCATTGAAACCCTGAATCGGATGGACGGCGATTTTGTCGATATGACAATAACAAGTCCGCCATACGACGATCTGCGCGATTACAACGGATATCATTTTCCGGTCGAAGAAATAGCCTCATTGCTTTATCAAAAGACAAAACCCGGAGGTGTGGTGATTTGGGTTGTAGGCGACCGGACGTTGAACGGCGACGAGACTCTTACCAGTTTTCGCCATGCGATCACTTTTCAGGAGGCCGGTTTCAGGGTCCATGACACGATGATCTATGCCAAGAACAACCCGATCCCGAGCGATTGCGGCAAGCGCTACCGGCAGTGTTTTGAGTACATATTTTGTTTTAGTAAGGGCCAGCCGAAGACCTTTAATCCGTTGATGCAGCCGATCAAACAGGAAAAAGCGTTCAAGTCATTTCGCATTACCAAGGTGGGCCGGAACGATCTCGAACACGATCACGTCGCTCCGAAGGAGCGTAAGGTAAACAATATTTTCTTTTACAACGTCGGAACATCGTCATCAAAGGACAAGATCGCGTTCAGGCATCCGGCTATTTTCCCGGAGCAGCTTGTTTCGGATCAAATATCGACGTGGACGAATGCGGATGACCTTGTTTACGATTGCTTCATGGGAAGCGGCACGACAGCAAAAATGGCGCAGCATCTGGGTCGCCGCTGGTTCGGCTCGGAGATATCAGAGGAATACGTTGACATCGCAAATGAGCGATTGGAGCAGTTTCGTGACAGATTAGAATTCTCGGCCGCGAAATGACAACCAAATGCGGAATTTGCGCGTCTATAGGGTTATTGGCAAAATGCCTGTATACTCTCCAGAGTTTGAGAAAAAAGAAGGAAATCCCATGAAGAAAATAGTTTTATTATTAAGCCTGGCGGTCTGTTTTTCGGCCATTGTTTTTGCTCAGCCGCGTCCGGCGGAAAAAGCCCAGTTACCGGCGGTGATGTCGACGGCCGAATCGATGTCGATCACGGCCAAATATCAGGGCGGCCTTTTCGGTTTTAGCGAAAAAGAAACCGGAACGTTAAAAACCGACGACGAGAACGAGCGCCTGGTTTTTTTCGGGAAAGACAAGAGAGAAAAATTTGGCATCCCTTACAAGGCGTTGATGATCGTTTCACCGGAAGCGGCAGTATCGACGGCGACAACCGGCAAGGTTTTGAGCAACATCCCGCTTCCCGGAGCAGGTTTGTTCAGCCTGATGAAAGAGAAGAAACGATACCTTGTCGTGCGGTTCGACGACCCGGACGTTGATGTAAAAGGTGTCGTAAATTTTAAGGTGGATGATAAGGCTCTGCTGCACAAGATGATACAGACGATTGGAGTAAAGGCAAAGCTTACCCAACGCGGCGACACGGTTTATCGGCCGAGAGTGGCGAAGGACGAAATTTAGATTAGGCAGAAGCCCGATCGTAAGGAAGGCTTTTTATGGCCGGTCAATAAATTTTCACCGAATCTGCGAAGCGGAAGGCGTCGAGATGGAGCCAAAAAAAGTATTCTTTTTACTTTTCCGCTCTCGGACATTCATGCATTGTGCTGCCGAAACGCAAGAAAGGCTTGCGGCTGCTGTTCGCGATGTTTCACGAGCTCGGGCACCACTTCGCACGCGTCGGTGACGAGCCGGCCGCCGCCTTCGAAGGCATGTGCAACGGCAAGGCCGAACCGGAAGCCGACGCCATCGCCCTTGTCGCCATGATGCCGATCGATATGCTCAAAGAAATGGCGTTCTTCGACGGCTCCCGCTACGGCGGCAAACTCTACAACGAACGCCTGCGGCTATTTTTTCTATACGGAATCTAGCGCCCTATAAATGAATCAGTCCAGCTTTTTCTGCCCGCAATGTGCTCAAATGAAGCTGTTCCAGCAGCCGACAATGAACCACACGCCGCACATTTTGGCGTCGGTGTTTCTATGCGGGGTATGGCTTCCTTTCTGGATTCTGATGGCAATGATGGATAATGCTCCGTGGCGGTGTTCGTTTTGTGGTTTTACGGATGAGGCCAAATATCTCCACGCACCGCGTTTAAGAGAGTACGAGCGATTAGCGGCGGCTGAAAAGGCAAGGTTTAGCGAGCAGGCAAGGGCTGAACGCGGCGAAGTTACCTTCCAGGAATCTTTAGCCTACTTCATATCCGATAATCAAAAAGCCCTGATCAGTGTCGGAGTGGCGGCCGGCATTCTCGGCCTTTTAATTGTTTTTGCGGCGATAGCAGCTCGATCGCCGCAAACGGCTCCGGTTAATGTCGCATCAAAACCGGCCAAAACTGATGAAGTCGCCATCAATACTCGCAGGGCGTTCGCTCAGCTCGCCCAGGCGAAATATGAAAAGGAATATCCGGGCTTCACTTTTTCGACCACCGGCGTCGATGAGCAAACGCTCACGATCACGTCCAAAACGATTAACACGAATTTTACAAAGCAATTTCGCAAGATGGACAATCTTAGTCAGTTAAATAAGATCGGCTTCACATACGTTCGGCTTCGGCACGGCAAGGCCGACGAAGTAATTTCACTCGATCGCTTGGCAACGGAGAACAAATAGATGCGTAAACTCACCATACCGTTTTTCATGTTAGTCTTCGCGAGCTTCGCCTTCGGCCACGATGTCGAAATGCCGGAGATCGGCACGCTGGCGGACATTGAAGGAAAGACTAAATATTATATTTCCGCCGACACCGAAGATCGAAGATCGAAAAAAGATCGGCAGTATTTTGGCGTTCCTTACGGGTTAGGCTTCTGCAAGAATAAATCAGCCTAGCGCAGATCGCCGAATCGATGCTGCAGGATAACGGTGGCAGCTATCGCAGCCGTTTCGGCACGCATAATTCTTCCGCCCAAAGTGACCAGAGTGAAGCCATGCTCCCGTGCAAGATTCAATTCGGAATCTTCCCAACCGCCTTCCGGTCCGACGATAGCGGTTATTTTTTTTGAGTTTTTCACTATCGATAAGTCATTGCCGAGCCGTTCGGTAAACAAAATTCTTCCCTCGTTTTCTATCAGGGAATTGTGAAAAGACCCGGCGAAGTTCTCAAACTCCATTGGATTTTCGACGGTCGTTAATTTCGCCCGCCCTGACTGTTTTGCGGCTTCGAGCGCGATCTTTCGCCAGCGTTCTGTTTTGGAATCTTTAACCGCGAATTTTACATCACTTCGTTTGGTAAAAAGCGGCTGGATCCGCGAAACTCCGATTTCGACCGCTTTCTGAACGACAAGATCGAACTTCTCGCCCTTCAGCAATCCGAGTGCGAGGATGAGTTCGAGATCGGATTCGGGTGATACGGGATCGGTTTCCAATATGATGGCCAGACGCGAACTCTTTTTTTCGATCGCCTCAATTTTGCACAGGAATTCACGCCCTTCCCCATCGAAGACATTTATTTCGTCGCCTTCGCGAAGCCGCAAAACGTCGCGAAGGTGCCGCGTTTCGTCAAGGCCCAGGTCAATGTGCCGATCGCCGAATTGTTCGGGCGGTGCGTAGAATCGTCGCATAGCAATTTAATCTGTGGCGAATTTCTTCTGGAAGCCCGGCGCGGACTGTCGAAGTTTTACCCAGATCTCAAATGTTTCGGGCGACTGCAGCCAGAGCGTTAGCCATTCGGCGATCTCGGCATTTTTTAATTGTTCCCCGTCGGTTTTCCTGTCATCTTCGGCAATTGCCAAAGCCGAGCGCCTGCCCGAGCGTCCTTTCTCAAGAACAAGTCGCAGGCCTTCCTTATCGCCGTCGCTTTCATATTTGCGGCGTAAATTTTCCAGGCTTCGAATCGACGTTAACACACTCTTGAAGTCTGAAATATCCAGGATATTGCGAAATTCCGCCTCATATGGAAGATTAGAGTTTCGTTCGACGTAGAGCTGCATTATCTCCGAATGGCGGAGTTCAGCTCCTTCGTCCGCGAGCAAACGGGCGAGGATCATAGGGGAATCGACCGCCGATTTGCCAAAACGGTCAAGCAAAACCTCTTCGATGGCGGCGATCTCGGCCGCTCCCACGCTTTCGCAATCAAGCTTTTCCCACACTTCGATTATAAGATCTTCTTTGGAACGCGATTGCCACATAAATCAGGGAACGACCTGTCCTTCATCCATTGCCCCCGACCTTTCCGATAAGGCGGGTGGATGAGTGATCCTTTGGATCGCCGACGATAGCAACCTGGCCGCCGTATCTGCGAACGATCTCGCGTTCGGGAACCGTGTCGGCCGTGTAATCGGTTCCCTTGGCATGAAAATCAGGCCGTAGGGCGATAATCAACTGCTCGACGGTCGATTCATCAAAAATAGTAACCGCATCGACGAACCTAAAAGACGATACTATTTCCGCCCGCTCGTCTTCCGGCATGTACGGCCGTTCCGCACCCTTTAATTTTCGAACCTGGATGTTCGAGTTAATACCGACGATCAGAAAATCACCCAACCGTTTTGCTCCCTCCAGATAACGGACATGCCCCACGTGAAAAAGGTCGAAACAGCCGTTCGCGAGTACGATCTTCGAGCCCTTCCCGCGTTCTATCTCAACCCGGGCGACGAGTTCGTCCAAAATGAGTACCGGTGCAAAATTCATATTTTAGGAAGTAGAGTCAGATGTGCGAAACATCGAACTCGATTTGATCGACTCGACCAGTTCAACAGTGCTGGCCGAAGCCGTACCTTTTTTCATTACGACAATTCCGCCGGCGTGATTTGCAGCGTTTGCCGCTTCGGCAAAACTAAGTCCCGACGCTAGCCCCAACGCGTAGACCGCGATCACGGTATCGCCCGCCCCGGTAACATCTATCGGCTCCGCTGATCCGATCGCGTCGATCCGAATGGGCGCCTTATCTTTTTCGACCAACAGCATGCCCTTGTTCCCGCAGGTTACGAGCAGCGATTCGAATCCAAGATCTTCCCGCAGCTTTGCGCAATTTTCGGGGGTGAAGCTTTTGCCCAGGATCTGCTCCACTTCTTCCTGATTCGGCGTTGCGGTCGTGGCGTTCGGAAAATCGGTGAGGCGAAAACGCGAATCGATTACAAGCGGAATATTCATTTCTTTTGAGATCGACCGGGCCAGATCGACAAGCTCCGGATCTGCCACGCCGTAATTGTAATCGGAAACGATTATTGCGTCCGCGTCTTCTCCGGCGGCTGTCAAATTAGTCCGCAGCTTTTCCCGCAATTCCGCGGTTACTTCGGCCTGGTTCTCGTAATCGATCCTTATCACCTGTTGTCTCGGAGCGTAGAATTGACCGGCCAAAACCCGTACTTTGGTTGTGGTTCGCAATGTTTTATCCGAGACGATGTGATCGCAGCTAACATTGGATCCGTTTAATGTTTTCAGGAGCAATTCGCCATTCACGTCCAGGCCTGTCAAACCTATCAAGATGGGATCTCCGCCAAGCGACGCTACATTTACGGCCGCGTTGGCTGCTCCGCCGGCACGAGTGTCGGTCTCGTCGTGCCGCAAAATAAAAACCGGTGCTTCGCGCGAAACGCGGGCGATCGTGCCGTGCAGGAATTGATCGGCCACCAGATCACCGACGATCACTACCCGTTTGCCCGGAAATCTATTTTGAACTGTTTCAGTAAGATTTTGCATTGGAACAAGTGAAAACTTACTACAAATAGCAGGGATAAACAAAAAGGTTGAAGACCCGAAAGTCTTCAACCTTTAAACTAAACGATATATATCCGATCAGTGAGTGTCGTAACTTGCGATCGGATAATCGCCCGGAAGTCCCCACTGAAAATTATAAAATGCTCCGGCGGCCGTAAGCACGTAAAAATTGCCGTCCGAATTTCGCCAAACCGCATAATCGGTCTTTCCGTCGGCGTCGTAATCGTTTTGCACATTCAGGTCCGAGCCGGTGAAGCCGAAAGTTCGTTCGGTAAAGCCGCCCAGGCTGCCCAAAATATACCACGTAAGCGGTGAAGTAGGCGTCGAGCCCTCGCGAATAACAGCCAGATCGGTTTTGCCGTCGCCGTCATAATCACCCGGTGCGAAGAGATCGTCGCTGAATCCGAATGTGGTAACGTTAATGCCGCCTCCGCTCTTAAGCACGTAGAAGGTTCCAAGTGCTGTCGGGCTTGCACCCGGACGCTGTACTGCAAGGTCAAATTTTCCGTCGCCGTCATAATCGCCAGGTGCGGTAAAATCAGTCGCGAAGCCCCACTGCTGCGACGAATAACCCGCCGTGCTGGCCAAAACATACCATATCAAAGCGCCGCCGGTACGACGGGCAACCGCCACATCCGTTTTGCCGTCGCCGTCAAAATCCCGGCCGACAGCCTCGTCACCCGATAGGCCGAAAGGCTGAACTACAAAAGTGTTGGTCGAGCTGTTGATCCGGTACCATGTTCCGTTCGCATCTCTCCACACCGAAAGATCGGCTTTATTGTCCCCGTCATAATCGCCCGGAGTTGGAAAATCCTCATTTGCAAAACCGAAGGTCTGCGTGGTGTAACCGCCGGCACTGCCGCGTGTATACCAGGTGTTGTTGGAAGGCCGAAAAACGGTATAGTCGGCCCGGCCGTCTAGATCCCCATCCAGAGCTTCAGTCAGCGAAACCTGCGCAAAAGCAGATGTGCCGAGTACGAGAACGAATGCAAACAACAGGGCAGTTTTACCCTTCGAGGTTAAAAAATCTATCATGGTATGTTCCTTAATTAGTGATGCGTGAAAGGCTCGTTCAAATCACTTTGTTAAAATTCCAACTCAAATATACTACTTTGAGAGTGCATTGTGCAACGAAACTATTAACTATGCTTACGCCTGTTGATTCACTTTCTTACTTCATCTTGACGATCAGGTATGAGGGTTAGATGCCCTTATATAAAATAAAGTTTGAAAAACCGGCGAATTCTAGAAAAAATTACTCCGCGATTGATTGACGGTAAAATTCTGTCCCGCAATGTTGATGATTCCCGAACGCGTGATCGTCGGATTTACCGTTACGCGGAAGGAGACGGTGCCATTTCCGCTGAGCGAATCCGAACTGGAAACACGGATCCATTTGACGGAACTCTTTACAGGATAATCGCAGTTTTGCGGGGCGGTAACATTGACCGTGAAGACTCCGCCTTTCGTCGGGACGGTGATCGAGGGATTGGCAATGTTAATGCTGCATACGGTCTGATTTGCCAGCGCATTCGCAACATTCAGACGGCCACCCGTTTTTACGACTCCATTCCAATTCGCTAAAACATCGACCGTGTTCATCAGCGTCGCTTTCAGCGAAGCGGCGGAAAGATTAGGGTTATGGGCCGACAGCAAGGCGGCGGCCCCAGCAACGTGCGGTGTCGCCATCGAGGTCCCGCTTAGAGGCGTGTAATCCGAATTCGAGCGGTTATAGGTACTTAGAATTTGAAAGCCCGGAGCCGCTAAATCGACGCTGTTAGGTCCAAAATTGAAGATCCGAATATCGTTTTGATCCGAAGCTGCAACGGCAAGAATACTAGGTGAAGTGTAATTCGAAGGGTAATGTGGGGCAGTATCGTTATTTGTACCGGAATTTCCGGCGGCAAACACATTCAAAATACCGGCATTTCCCATTGCGTCCAGAGCATCTTTTGTTGCCTGGTCATATCCGCAAGCTTCAAGGCAGCCGCCGTAGGAATTGTTTGTAACCCTTATATTAACGCCACGGTTTTTCATCAACGTGACGTAGTTATAAGCATTGATGAGCATAGCGGATGTCGTGTTTGTACCAGCGGGACTGTAAATCTTGATCGCCATTATCCTGACGTTCCAATTTACTCCGACCACACCCAAAGCATTATTTCCAACTGCGCCGATTGTCCCGGCCGTATGAGTGCCGTGGCCGCCAACGCCGCCTATGTCGTCGAAAGGATTAGAATCATTAAAGAAAAAATCATATCCGTGAACGTCGTCGATAAAACCGTTGGCGTCGTCATCTAGGCCGTTACCGGCGATCTCGCCCGGGTTTGTCCAGGTGTTGGCCGCAAGATCTTCGTGCGTGTACCGCAGGCCGGTATCGATATCGGCGACGACCACGTTCTGGCTCCCGGTGTTCAGGTCCCAAGCCAGCGGAGCGGATATTTTCATCAATCCGTACATCCCGGGCGCATTTACGAATCGGGTGTCGTTCGGCGTATTCAACAAATGATAATAATAGTTCGGCTGAACCGATTCGATATTCGGGAATTTTTCGTAGCGTTTGGCGGCCTCCGCGACGCTCGCCGCACCAGCCAGCTTTATCCTCTGCCATCCGATACTTGCGAATTCCTCGACAACGCGGGCACCGTTGAGCGAATGTGCCCTCGACGCATCACCCGGCTTCGTTCCGGCCCGGAACTTCACAAGCAGTTCGTCATTAACAAAATTTTCGGAAGGTTTTTGCCCAAAAATACTTCCCGTGAAGCAGGTGACCAGGACAAAAAACAAAAGGGTCTTTGCGAGTTTCATAAGATGATCTGTCGAGAAATTGATTTCGATCGGAGCTTCAAAGCCATCTATATAATAGATTTCGAGCCAGGGAAATACAATATATTTCGGACGTGGAGAATAAGAATGGGGCGGCTAGTGGGGCTCGAACCCACGACCTCCTGAACCACAATCAGGCGTTCTAACCAACTGAACTATAGCCGCCATGGCTGAATTTTGGGTCTTAGATTGCGGATCTCGGACAGTGCAGGGAGATATCTTAAAATCGGCAATCCAAAATCTAAAATACAAAATCAAAGAGTACCCCCGGCACGACTTGAACGTGCGACCCACAGCTTAGAAGGCTGTTGCTCTATCCAGCTGAGCTACGGGAGCATATCAAAAAGCAACTTTCAATGTTAACGATTATAAAAATTGAAGTCAAATATTAAACCGCCGCGGATTTTGCTTCGCTTATCTTTGCTATCATCTGCTCGAAAACCTCGGATAGATCGAGTTCGCTGGTATCGATCACGATCGCATTTTCCGAGATCGTCAGGGGCGAATCTTCGCGTGAAACATCACGCTCGTCACGCTCGTTTATTTCGGCAAGGGTTTGTTCGTATGAGCTTAAGCGGCCTTTTGCGGTGTCTTCGGTAAATCGGCGCCGGGCGCGGGCTTCGGGCTTTGCGGTGAGGAAAAATTTTACATCGGCGTTCGGAAAGACCACACTGCCTATATCGCGGCCTTCGAGTACGCAGCCGCTCGGATCGTTTTCGCCAAGCGTTCGCTGGTGTTCGACCATTATCCGCCGAACCTCAGAGATCGTCGAAACGATCGACGCCGCCTGAGCTGCTTCGAGAGTTCTTATATCGGCGGAAACGTCTCTGCCGTCCAAAACGATCTTTAACGAATCGGGTTCGCCGATGAGTTCGATCCGGGCATTTTCGGCTATTTCGACGACCTTTGACGTTTCATCAAAGCCCACGCCGCGCTCCAGAACAGCTAATGCGACGGCCCGGTACATCGCACCGGTGTCGAGATAGAGCAGATTCAGTTTCTTTGCGAGCATCTTCCCGAGCGTGGATTTACCGGCACCGGAAGGCCCATCGATAGCAACAATCATTTAGCCTATATTCTACCGGAATCCTGAAGATTGTCAGCCCGGCAGATTAAAATTCAGAAGCCAAGTCAGAACCGCCTGCGTCAGCGGGGCGGTAAAGACCCTGAATGGTGATCATTTGGACCAACCTCGACTTTTCGCCGGAGTTTTTACAATCCGCTCGGCAGGCGGTTCTGGCATGGTCACTGGTTTTTGAAAACCTTAACTGCCCGGTCAGGGTAATCCGTAATGATCCCATCAAGCGCAAAAATTTTCATTTTTTCCAGATCTGAGATCTCGTTGACGGTCCAGGGAACGATCTTGACGCCTTTTTGTTTGCAGTAATCGATGGTTCGCTGATCGACCAATGAGAAATGTGGGCTGTATGTGTCGGGCTGGAAACCCAGCTTTTCGAGGCTTTTTTCGATCCCGTCCCTATTGCCGACAAGAAGTGCCAGCGGCAGTTTCCCGGGCATTTTCGCAAGTTCCTGCAACGGCCTGACATCGAAGGATTGGACGATTACAAATTTCTCCATTTTATATTTTACGATCTCATCGTAAACCATTTTGGCAAAGACGGGCGGCGTCGGAGAATACGCTCCATCGCCTTCAGGGTTGGATTTGATCTCGATATTGAACCGCGATGGCTTTAGCTTGTTCTTTTTCTCGTATTTCCTGATTGCGATGAAAATTTCGCTAAGAAGCGGTTTGTGAA
>JACMMN010000429.1 GCA_014379075.1 Pyrinomonadaceae bacterium
ATGAACGGAGGCCTCAATTTTTCGATCCTCGACGGCTGGTGGATCGAGGGTTATAACGAAATCAATGGTTTCGCAATTGGAAACAACGCTGAAGCAACGTCGAATACCTCGTCCGGTGAGAATGATGCGGACAACGCAGTCATGGATGCCGAAGACGCGGAATCTCTTTACTCGACACTGGAAAACGAGATCATCCCAGCGTTTTATAATATCGGCGACAGCGGACTTCCCGACGAATGGATAGGACGGATGAAAAATGCCCTCACCACGCTTACGCCGCAATTTTCCAGCGACCGGATGTTGAGCGATTACATTGAAAAGATCTATAAACGATAAGTGCCGGTTTCGGTTTTCAGTTTTAATTAGAGGTTCTTCTCCGCAAGCTCCGTGACTTCGCCAGGTGAACTCTGTGTTAAAATCTACTTTGAACTCGTGTTCGTCGAATGATGACAACCGGCAATATGCAAAACCCCGAATTTGAAACCGGCGTAATTAAACCCATTGAGGTTTACAAGGAAGCCTGGGAAATGATCAAGGACCAATACTGGATCGTTTTCGCAGTAACGCTCGTCGGAATGCTGATCGGCGGAGCGGTGCCGATCGTGCTGATCGGCCCGATGATGTGCGGGATCTATCTCGTCCTGTTCCAGAAACACGAAGGCAGGCCTGTCGATTTCAATCAATTATTCAAAGGTTTCGACTATTTCGTGCCGAGCCTGATTCTGGCAATAATTATCATGGTGCCGACGGTTGTTTTGATCTTTGCGATCTATGCACCGATGATCGCCTTTGCGATCGCGGGGCCGCGGATGGATGAAAGCGAGTTGATGTTATTCATTGCCGGCACGCTCGCCGTCGAATTCGTCGTCGCTGTTGGCATGGTTTGCTTGCATACGCTGCTGCTTTTTTCGTTTCCGCTGATCGTAGATAAAAAGCTGTCGGCGGTCGAAGCGATAAAGCTGAGCGCCAGGGCCGTATGGGGTAATCTCGGCGGTGTTACCAGTTTGTTTGTGGTCGGTTTTGGTGTTTGCATCGTAGGTTACCTGATGCTTTGCATAGGAATTTATCTTGTGCTGCCGCTTATCATAGCCGCAACTCTCGTTGCCTATCGGAAGGTTTTCCCCGGCACGGGAGCTCCGAATTTTACCCCTCACAATTATGTCAGCTAATTTTATCGAACTCGATTCGCTTGATGACCTGGACGCCTTATTTGCCGCATCTCATGACAAACCGGTGATCCTGTTCAAACACAGTATTTCCTGCGGCATCAGCGCGGATATTCACCAGCAGGTCGGGGCCGTGAACGGTGATGTTCATATCGTGGTCGTGCAAACCAACCGTGCGGTTTCAAATGCGATCGAAGCAAAAACCGGAATCAGGCACGCGTCGCCGCAGGCTTTTGTCATCAAAGACGGGAAACATATTTACCACGCAACACATTACGGTATCAATCCTACGGAAATCGAAGCAAAGTCTCGCTCCTGACTTTTCGACCTCTAACCACTGCTCATCATGCTTGAACCCGCACAGATAATCGAAGAAAGCGACAGCGAGGTTTCGATCAAATGGTCGGACGATGCCGAAACGAAATATAATGCCGTGCAGTTGCGGCGTTCGTGCCCGTGTGCAGGGTGCATTAACGAATGGACGGGCGAAAAGCAGCTCGACGATGCAAAAATACCCGAAGACCTGTCGTTTCGCCACATCTCGATAGTCGGCCGCTACGCTCTGAATTTCCATTTTTCCGACGGCCACGACACGGGAATTTTCAGCTTCGCATTCCTGAGAAAGCTTTCGGATAAAATATAGCCGCAAAAGGCGCAGGAAGCACAAAAAATGATTTTTTGTGCATTCTTGCGGCCATTTGTCATTTCCAAGCTGTTATAAGCTCCTCAATTTTCCTAACCGTTTCCCTCCAAAACGCGTTACAATAATATCCATGCAGGAACGAGAGATATTCGACGAGCGGCAGGAAGTAAAAAAGGCGAACTTTGCCTGTCCTTCGTGCCGTGAACGCAATGATTACGATGTACGCTGGCTGACACGACGGAAAAAACAACAGCCGCCCCGGAATTTGAGCCAGGACGACCGCGCCCGATTCCAGAAATCGCGCGATTATATGGTGAGGGTCGATGACCAATTAATGTGCAAGAATATCCGGTGCCGCAAGCGGTTCGAGATACCTTCGTCGCAGTCGGTTGTTTTTATTTAGATTGTAAGAGTAACGCCTTTAGGCGTGATTTGGTTAGCAAAGAATCACGCGTAAAGGCGTTACTCTTACATTTATCAAGGAGGAAGTTTATGGCCGTTAAGGATCTAGAGTTTTACGAACAGGAAATACCTGCCGGTGAGTCGATGAAAGAATTTATCGAAGAAGAGATAGCCCATGTTCCCCGGGCACCGGGCGAATTGGCCGAGCGGTTGGCCGAAAATAATGCCGCGTCGCCCGCGGATTCGGGCGGCGACATCGACGCCGAGTGGGAAGATGTCAACGATTCCGGAGCGGAATCCGTCTTCGGCCATAATCCTACACCTGATCAGTCGGATGTCGAAGAAAACGCCCATGCAATGGGTATCGACTACCAAGACAACGAACCGATAGACGTCCTCCGCAAGCTCGAAAAGCGCGACCGCGACCGTTACGAACTGAACGAAAATTCCAAATCGACGGATGATATGATATAGGTTCTGAGTTCACGCATCAGCGTGCTTTTTGTGAACTAAAATACACGCTGAAACGTGTACTCTAAACAAAAAAAGGGCCGAATCCGGCCCTCTTTTTACGCCCACAAAAGCGGTTTTTAATAAAGCGTGAAGTTATATTCGACCTGTTTCGTGATCGTCCTCGCAACGCCATTGACCTTTGCCGGTTCAAAACGCAACTG
>JACMMN010000430.1 GCA_014379075.1 Pyrinomonadaceae bacterium
GGCCGGTAACGAGGACCATTCCGTATGGATTGGCAATAGCACGTTGAAACTTCTCGAGACTCTCTTCCTCAAAACCCAGTTTCGTCATGTCCAGCATGAGCTTTTCTTTGTCGAGAAGACGGAGCACAACTTTTTCGCCGAATAGCGTCGGCAGCGTCGAAACACGAAAATCCAACTCTCGTGAACGATCGTCGATCTTTACCTTGATCTTGATTCGTCCGTCCTGCGGAAGGCGCTTCTCGGAAATGTCGAGCTTCGCCATGATCTTGAGACGCGAAATAAGCGGGTCGCGGATCTTCATCGGCGGATGCATCACATCATAGAGAACACCATCGATACGGAAGCGAATGCGAAAATCTTTTTCGTATGGCTCAACGTGAATATCGGACGCTCCGCGGCGAAGCGAATCGACCATCAAAATATTTACGAGGCGAACAACCGGGGCGTCTTCACTCGCCCTTGCAAGAGTGGCCAGATCGATTTCGTCGTTTTCCTGGACCAGTTCAAATTCTTCGCCCTCCTGCACTTCAAAATCAAAACTTCCGAGCGAAACATCTATGTCGGCAACTGACAGATTCGTGGAATTAGCTTTGGGGGCAGGTTTTGTGCCGTTTTTCGATTGCCCGTTTCGTCCGTTCTTATTCGAAGAAGCGGCCTTTTCGGTCTCAAATGCTACTGCGGCATCGAAGATGTCGATCTGGTTCGAACCGCCGTAATACTTACCGACCGACATTTGAATCGACTGCTCAGAGGCAATTACGGGTTCGACATTAAATCCGGTCATGAATTTAATATCGTCCATCGCAAAAACGTTCGTCGGATCCGCCATTGCAAGGGTTAATGTCGATCCCACTCGGGAAACCGGCAGAACCATGTACTTGAGAGCGACTTCCTGCGAGATCAGCTTGATCACGTCATCCTCAATGTGGAATAGATCCAAATTGATTGAGGGCACACCATACTGCCGGGATAAGACCGCCGTTATCACGTCGTCCGAAATGATGCCAAGCTTGACAAGATTGGATCCTAAACGGCCGCCGCTCGTGCGCTGAAAATCAAGCGCCTCACGCAATTGCTGTGGGGTCACCAGGTTTTCACGGACAAGAATTTCCCCTAGTTTCGCAGACATTGATTTCTAGTTATTTCCGTTGATTCAGGTCAAAGCAAGCGGAACGCTGAAGATAAAATAGGTCAGTGCAATTAATGAGACAGGATGACAAGTCACGATGATAAACATCGTTCAAACACAATAATAGATGTTAGACAGCGTTGTGTCAAGGAATCTTTTTGAGAAGTCGATGACCGAATTTAGAGCAGATTGAGTGATTAGCCGCCGCTACTTGGGCTCGTTAAGCTGCTTTTTCAGCTGGACGATAAAGGATTCGAAGGCGGCGGATTCGGGGTTATCGGGGAAAAAACGCAGAAATTCGCGGTAAACGGCAATGGCTTCGGCAAATTTCTTCTGCTGTTCGTAAACCAGGCCCAGAAACTGGTAAAGGCTCACGGCGTCCGGCGCTCCCGAAAGCTGCTTTACGGCGACGGTAAAATTCTTTGCGGCCTGAATGTAATTGGCCTTCTCGCCGTCATAGTCGGCGGATGCCCCGGCGCTTTCGGCCTTCTCTTTATACATCAGCCCGAGTCCGGTGTACGCTTCGGGCTGAAACCCGCCGCCTTCGGTGATGGCACGTTTGAATGATGCAATCGCCTTGTCGTCGTCACCGCCGTCCCTAAAGACCCGGCCTTCGATAACGGACACTTCAGCGGATCGAGGCACGATCTTTCGGGCCTCTTTGATCGCTTTTTCGGCGTTTTCGGCGTCGCGGCCGGCAGAATAGAGCCGGGCGAGGGCGATGTGGGCCTCGGCAAAACGCGGCCGCAGGCGGATCGCCTTTTTATAAGCCTCGGCGGCCTTTTCGCGATCGGAGCCCGCGAGGACCTCGGCCTGCTGATAGGCCAATTCCGCCTCATCGTTGGTTTTTGTCAGGGGAATTTCGAAGTCGCCTTTTTGCGAAGCAAGCAGCGGTCTCGATACTTCCTTAAAGCCGTCGGCCCGAACCCGGACCATACGTTTACCGGTAGCAACGGTCGCAATGAGCAGCCGGCCATTCTCCGCCGTGGTGCCGTATTTCACACCGTCGATCCAGACGATAGCATTCGGTTCAGTGACGACGGTTACCGATCTAAACGCCGGCTTTGCCGCCTGGGCGGGAGCGTGCGGCACGAACAGGAGTAGTGCGGCGACACAAAAAAGTAAGCGGCGGATCCCGCTTCGGGCGATAAACGATAGAACAGGACTACTTCGCATGGCATACCGGGACGGGGGACCACGCCTATTCTAGCATGATTTGAGACTTGATTTTTCGGCACCGCAAACTATAATCAAATGTTCGTGGCTGGGTAGCTCAGCTGGTTAGAGCGCGGGATTCATAACCCCGAGGTCGAGTGTTCAAGTCACTCTCCAGCCACCATCAATTCCTGACAGTTCATCAAGAAGAAACGCCGCTGTATATGATATCCATGCGTTCGGTCAAAGAATTTTCGGTTCTATTGGGAATCATATTATTTACGCTGTCCGCCTCAGCCTTTTCTCAGAAGATACCGGCATTTTCCGCTTACAAGGTCCGGATCGAAAAGTTCGGCAAAGTAACCGTCAACCTAAAAAGCCACAAGAATGCCCGGATGTTTCGCACCAACCTTCGCAACGCAGCCGCTCAGGAAGACGTAAATTTTGCGGGCCACTATATCCTGACCGTTTGGGGCTGCGGCACTAACTGCTCGCAATGGGCGATCATCGATGCCCGAAACGGAAACGTCTTCTTTCCAAAAGAACTTGAGGGCGTGGGCTTTGGCTTTTGCGAGCTGCCTAAAAA
>JACMMN010000431.1 GCA_014379075.1 Pyrinomonadaceae bacterium
ATCTGGTTAAAACGGCGGAGCGGCTGGAAAAGTTTTCGAGAAAGCGTGGTGAAGATATTCTCGAGATCGATAAACCCGCAGTAAAAATGCCGGAGATTTTGGACGAGCGGTCTAATTTAGAACCGGCCGCCGAAATAACGAACCTCATAAAGAAATTTAATGAGGGAACCGACAAACCCGCTTCACCGCCTGGAATTTCGGCTGGGGCCCAACCGCAGGACGATTCAAAAGAGATCTCGGCTTGGCGTTCGCTTTTCGGTTCGCTGATGAAACTCGAATACCGTCAGGCGTGTTCCTCGATCCTCGATTTTCTGAGCACGCGTTACGGCCTCAGTTCACTGATCTGGCTGGAACGCCGTGAAAACAACCTCGAGTGCTTGATCTCGCTCGGGCGTTTGACCGGGAAGGCAGTCAAAGTTGGGATCGCCGCCGACAGCGAGAGGCTTCGCGCGGCAGCTCTCAGCGACACGCCGCTTGAATTGCGTGAACGAAAAAGGGACGAAGCCAATACGGGCCGCCAAACCCTGAGCTTGTTTCCGGTCACAATTGGCGGGGAGATTCGAGGCGCTATCGGTGTAGAGGGCGATTCGATGGACGATACGACGAAACGCAATATTTCTCGCTTTGCCCAAACCGTCGCATCACAGCTTGAAATCCTGAGGCTCCGCGACGAAGTTTCCGAGCGAGATTGGCTCTCGCGGGCCGTTATGCGCTTTAACGAAAGCCTGAAAAATATAGACACGGAAGATTTCTGGCTGCATGTTACGCAGATCTCGGCCGAGCTTTTGGGCGCCGAGCGGGCTTCGATCCTGATACAAAACGAAAAATCGAACAGCCTGCGGGCAAAGGCGGCGATCGGAACGCACATCGATCTGGTCAGGCGTGAAAGGGTGGGCGACCGAGTCGCTAGCGTCGTGCTGGACGGCGGAAACCCGGTCATCGTCTCCAATATCGAACGGGTCGGGATGGAATCGTCACCCGTCAATTGGAGCTACAAAACGGCGTCTTTTATTATCTATCCGATATTGATCGGCAGCCGAAAGATGGGCGTCCTGAATTTTACAGACAAGGCCGGCGGTGACGAATTCACGCAGCGTGACCTCGAGCTGCTGCGGGCTATCGCTCCGCAGATCGCCGTTGCGATAGACCGCACGACATTGAAGGATAAAGCCGGCGAATACGAACAACTCTCGGTCACCGACACCCTCACCGGCCTGCTGAACCGCCGCTACATCGAGGAGCGATTGACCGAAGAGATCACGCGGTCGCGGCGGCATCGTTTTCCGATGAGTTTGATGATGCTCGATGTAGATAATTTTAAGTCGTACAACGACAGTTACGGACATCCGGCCGGCGATATCGCTTTGAAAATAGTTGCCGATGTGCTCAAGGAAACCCTTCGCGGAGCCGACGTCGCTGCCCGCTACGGCGGAGAGGAATTTGCGATCCTTTTGCCGCAGACCTCCAGCGAAGAAGCGGCACCGATAGCGGAACGTATTCGCCAGCGTATTGAACGGACCGAATTCCCGAAGCGCCGCGTTACCGTAAGTATCGGAATAGCAAGCTGTTCCGAAGTTATCGATTCACCTAAAAATTTGGTTTCCGCGGCCGACGTGGCGCTATACGAGGCAAAAAATCACGGCCGCAACAATGTTCAGATCTTTGGTAACTTAGGAAATTCCCTCATCGAAAATATCCATTAAATGGTAGATTTTTCGCATAAGAAGGTCCTGGCAGATAAATCGGCCGCAGACTTTATCGGCAGAGCCAGTGAAACAGAACGTCTTTTGCGGCACGCTAAAACCGGCGGCAAAACGGCCGGACTTATCCTTTTGAACGCACCCGGTACGGGAGCCAGCGAATTGCTGAAACAAACATATGACAAGCTCTATCTGGAGCCTTCGGATGTCATTCCTTTCTATTTCTCTCTAAATAAAAACGATCAAACCGCCTTTCAGGCCGCCCGCAGATTTGTTCAGCAGTTTTTACTGCAAACGGTCGCGTTTCGCCGCACCGATCCGGAATTACTGGATATTTCACCTGAGATCCATGAGGCAGCCGAGTTGGCGATCCCGTCAGATTCGTACTGGATCGACCGCGTTATCGAAGCCCTTGAACGCGAAACCGACGAACAAACTTTTGTTCGAAATGCTTTCGGGGCACCGCTGCGGGCGGCCGCCAACGGTGTACGCATCTTCGTTATGATCGACGATCTGCACCTGTCCGCGAATTTCGAGGGCGGCATTGACATTGCGGCGGAGCTACAGCAGATCTACAGTCGTTCCGACGTTCCTTTTGTATTTGCCTGTCGGCGCCGCTTTCAGACGAACATGATCTCGTTCGAGCGTCTCGAACTCGAACCGTTTTCTTTTAGGACCGCTGGGGATCTTATCGAAAGCCTTGCGGGCAGGAGCGGTGTAAAACTAAATGAGCAAACCCGTGATTTGATCGCGGCACAATTTGACGGGAACGCGAAATCGATCGAATCCATTCTGCGGGCAGCCGTGGAAAAAGGGTTCGACCTGGAAAGCTTTCAAAAAGCCGAGCAGGTTTACGCGGACGAGCTTTTCGGCGGCTGGATTGGAAAATATTACGACGATCTTTTCCGAGAGATCGCGCCGAATATCGAAGTCGAAAAGAACATCATCGGCTTGCTGTACGATGCGGTGACGCTCGGCAACGAAAAGCTGGCGGTCGAAAAATGGCAAAAGCGTTTGGGGATTGGCGACCCCGAATTTGCTCGCGTCTTGAATCTCCTCAATATCAACGAAATAATTCGTGTTACCTCAAATCGCATCGAAGCGATGACCGAGAACGATATATTGACGGATTACCTAAAGGTCCGGTTCCGGCTGGAAATTGTCGGCGACAACCGGGCACTTGTCTTCGGCGAGTCGCTTTCCGCATTTCTCAAGCGTGCTCCGCAGATCATGGCCCAGTTTTACAGGGAGAATTCTTCCATCGGGCTTCGTGACCTGATGCGCACATTCGCCGGCCAGTACGTTCCGGCGGCGTTGCTCGATTACAGCAAGTTTGCCGGCGAATACAAGGGAGCACCGAATGACGAGATCCTCCGCGACCTGCTCATGGCTGCGGAAACGATCAAGCTTCCGCAGATAGTTTTCGCAACACACACGGCCGACGTTTACAAACCGATAGAGATGGTTGCCGAAAAAGATCGGTCGGCCGCCGCTCTGGGTTTTCAAGAAAAACGATACACCGACGAGGATGAAATAGTCTGGATCGCCGCCCAGATCGATTCCAAGTTGGAAGCTTCGCGGGGCCTTGCCGAATTTTGGTGCGACCGTCTGGAAATGGTGGCGTTGATGTGTAATTTTACGAATTTTAAGATCTGGCTTGTGGCTCCCGAAGGTTTTTCACCGGATGCGGTAAAGCTCCTGCAGGATCGTAACTCTTTTGGTTCAAGCCGCAAGCAGTTTGATGTGCTTAAGCATTTCCTGGAGAACGGCCATCAGACCGAAAAAAAACCGAGCCAGCACGAATACGAGATCGTCGTCCCGATGGGCGGCGAGGCCGAATTGATCGCCGCTCACGCCGTCGAAGAGATAGCCAAACGCCATCATTTCGATTCAAAAGCGATCAACCAGATCAAAACCGCGCTCGTCGAGGCGTGCATCAATGCATCCGAACACAGCCTCAGCCCCGATCAAAAGATCTACCAGAAATTTATCGTCGACGACGAACGGCTCAATATCACCATATCAAACCGCGGGCTCAGGCTCGCCGATAAAACGGCGTCCGAAGTAGAGCCGGACGAGGAAAGACGTGGCTGGGGATTGAAGCTGATGAAAAAACTAATGGATGAGGTCAAAATCGAGCAAACCGACGACGGAACGAGCATTTCCATGACGAAATATCTCAAGCCGGTGGAGCAAACATAACGCCGGGATGTGAATTACAATTTTTTCCGGCCCGATATCGATACCAGCGGGCTGCAGCAAACTTCCAGCATCTTCTTCCGGTCGGCTTCCATTCCCTTATCCGATTTCAGCATTTCCATTGTCGCCTTGAAAACACCCGCGGCTTTTTTCTCGCCCGGTTCCGTGATCCGGTAATGCATCCATTTGCCGTCACGCCGCCCCGTCACGAGCGAGGCCCGCTTTAGATAAGACAGATGCCTGGAAATTTTCGGATTGTTCGTTCCCAAAGTCTCCGCAAAAAAACAAACGCACACTTCGCCATCACGCATCAGGTTCAATAAACGCAGCCTCGTAATGTCGGCCAAAGCCGAAAAAAACAATTCGGGATCAAATTTTTTTTCCATATTAAAGGCCGAAGCCTGACCGTTGGGAGGGCTCGTCTTATGCGTTCGAGTTTTTAGCTCGTACGATGCGGGGCTTCTGCATTTAAGGAAAGGCCTTCCTTACGGTCAGGCTTCTTCCAAAAAAATTATATCATATTAGAATTATGCCTTGACGTAATTGTTTTTAAATATTATTCTCAGAATACAATTATGGATATGCGTAATTGTATTAATGCAAAAGGAGATCGATGAATGATTACAGCAAAAATAAATACCTTAAAAGCGCATCTCGCATTGAACGTAAAGGACGTCTGGCAAAGCCTCGAGTTCTACAAAAAAATGTTGGGGATCGAGCCGAGCAAGGTCCGGCCCGGCTATGCCAAATTCGACGTGCAGAATCCGCCGCTCAATCTGACATTGAATCAAACTGTTTTCGAGGGCAGCGGGGCACTGTCTCATTTGGGCATCCAGGTCTCATCGACAGAAGACGTGCTGGCGATGCGCGAAAAATGGAACGAACAAGGCCTTTTTACGCGTGACGAAATGGATACAAGCTGCTGCTACGCGGTGCAGGACAAAACCTGGGTTAACGATCCGGACGGTAATGAATGGGAAGTTTTCGTTGTGAAGGAAGACAATCTGCCGGAATCGACTGGCAATGCCGATGCGGCATCATGCTGCGTACCTGCTCCGGTCGGAATCGGTTCCAGCACGCCTCCGGCGGCTTGTAATTGATTTGCGAGGAAAATCATGAGCTTATATAAACTCAAACGAACGACGATGAAGGTCAGATGCCATCTAAGAAGTATTTGC
>JACMMN010000432.1 GCA_014379075.1 Pyrinomonadaceae bacterium
CGCCGATCCAGGAGATAATTCTATTAGCTATCTGTGAAGGAATTTTGCGTGAGATCAGCTTGTCCTGGCGGTTCTTTCGCCAGCCGGAAACTACGTCGTAGCCTTCGTCCAATTTTTCCAGAAGCCGGATAATGTCCGCCGGATCGTTTTGTAGGTCGGCGTCCATCGGTATGAGGATATCGCCTTTGGCCGCGTCGATGCCCGCCGACATCGCCGCCGTCTGGCCGTAATTTCGGCGAAGAGAAATAACGCGGACCCGATGGTCACCCGCAGCGATGCCTCGCAGAATTTCAAGAGAACTATCGGTTGAGCCGTCGTCTACATAGATGACTTCGGCAGATCGTCCTAGAGCGTCGAGTGCCGATTGTATCTTCGCGTGCATCGGCCGCAGATTATCTTCTTCGTCAAGTACCGGCAGAAATAATGATAATTCCGTCGGATTTTCAGTTTTAATTGTATCCATTTTAACACTGTCGCAAACCTAATAATCTAATGCTTTCGGCGCTAAAAATACAGCTTGGAAGGCTGGTTTCCACGCAGCCGCAAAAGTATAATTCCGGTAAACTTTACAAACAATGGATATCTGGCAGATAATCCGGCAAGGTTTGCGGCGTACTTAGTGAGCGAATGAATGAACTTTAGGCTTTTGATCCAATACGACGGCACCGATTTCCACGGCTGGCAGGTCCAGGAAAACGACCGGTCGATCCAGGGCGAACTCGAACGCGTGATCGGGTCGCTGGAAGACGCCGAGGTCAAGGTAGCCGGTTCCGGGCGCACGGACGCCGGCGTTCACGCCGAGGGCCAGGTGGCGAATGTGAGGATGAACCGGCCTTTCACCCCGGACAAACTCCGCAACGCCATTAACGGAAATCTCTGGCGCGATATCCGAATTATAAAGGCCGAAAAAGCATCGGATGAATTTCATGCCCGCTTTTCCGCGAAAAACAAGACGTATGTTTACCGGATCATAAATGCTCCGGTCATGTCGCCGTTTTGGCGCCGTTTCGCACATCATGAAGCCCGCCCGCTCGATGTCGCCAGAATGGAACAGGCGTCCCGGCTGCTCCTCGGCGAGCACGATTGGACAGCGTTTTGTTCGATCAACGCGGACGGCGAAACCCGTGTACGAACCGTAACGGAATGCTCGATCGAATCCGGATGGGACAAACGCGCAAATTCCGCGATCATCGAATTCAGGATAAGTGCGAACGGATTCTTGCGTTATATGGTTCGTTCGATCATGGGGACGCTGCTCGAGGTCGGGCGCGGCGAGAAGGATTTTGATACAATTCAGTCTGCAATTATTACCGGGGACC
Organism: Pyrinomonadaceae bacterium; assembly: GCA_014379075.1. GTDB lineage: Bacteria > Acidobacteriota > Blastocatellia > Pyrinomonadales > Pyrinomonadaceae > OLB17. The sequence continues at coordinate 1,320 of JACMMN010000432.1, forward strand.
GCAGCCTCGCCGGAAAGACCGCGCCGGCAAACGGACTAACGCTTTTGAAGGTCGATTACGACTAGCCGTCTATTCAAATGTTAATTTACCATATTGTTTTGCCGTCCGTTTGGGATTCGTATAAAGACAGATCGTCCTACCAGGCCGAGAGCCTGCAAACCGAAGGCTTTATCCATTGCAGCTATGCGAACCAGCTTGAAACGGTCCTGAAACGCTATTACGAGAATGCGGGAACGGTTTTGATCCTAAATATTGAAACCGAAAAATTAACTTCGAAACTGATCGAAGAGCCTTCGACAAATAATGAGATCTATCCGCATATCTACGGCTCGATCAATATTGACGCGATCACCGACGTCGCCGAGCGGAACTGAAAGGCGGAAACACGACCGGTAGGGAGTGTGTTCTTAGACTCTAACTCTGGCAATGCACCAAAACTTCGCCGAAATAATCAAGCCGAATTCGAACGAAGCAAAGCTGCTCGACATGATCGATCCGGCACATCTTCCGCGCCACATTGCGGTGATCATGGACGGAAACGGGCGGTGGGCCAAACACCGCGGAAAGCCCCGCATCTTCGGCCACCGGGCGGGAGCGGATTCAGTAAAAGCCATTGTTGATACCTGTGCGCGGCTACAGATAACGGCGGTTACGCTTTACGCCTTTTCCACCGAAAACTGGAAACGGCCAAAGGCTGAAGTTTCCGGCTTGATGTCGATGTTAAAACGTTTTCTGCGCAGTGAACTAAAGGAAGTAAACCGCAACAATATCAAATTCCAGGCGATAGGAAACATCAAAGGATTAGCCGACGATGTGCAAAAAGAGATCGCTGTCGGGATGAATGCCACGGCCGATAATACCGGCACGATCTTAAGCGTTGCTTTGAATTACGGCGGCCGCTCCGAAATTCTCGAAGCCTGTAAGAAAGCGGCGCAGGCTAAACTCGATAATGGTGATGCTATCGAGAATTTAATTGAGGAAGACATTGAGCGTAACCTTTACACGAACGGCCTTCCGGACGTTGATCTGCTGATCCGCACCAGCGGCGAAATGCGCATCTCCAATTTTTTGCTGTGGCAGTTGGCTTACAGCGAAATTTATGTGACACCGACGCTATTTCCCGATTTCCGCCGCGGCGAAATTTTCGAAGCAATTCTCGATTTCCAAAAACGCGACCGGCGATATGGCGGTATTGAGTCAGTACCACCCGCGTAAGCGGGTGGTACGAACTCAAATTTAATAACGATCCGGCCGATCATGGTTAACGCAGCCGACCTTTATGAAAACCCGAATTCTAACTGCCCTCATCGCGTTGCCGATCATAATTGCATCGATAATCCTGCCTGCATATTTTCCTGAAACAGTTTGGATATTCGTCGCGATCGCCGTATTCGCGATCGCCGCCGGGCTTTTCGAATTTTATTCGCTTACAAAAAAGCTGGAATTAAAAGCGGACGCAGCCATCGGATATCTAGGCGCCGCAGCTCTCGTTGTCGCATTTATCTTCGACGCTCCGTCAAAAGCGCCCGATCTGTTGATATTGACGCTCGCTCTATTCGTCATCTGCGTGCTCATCTCGCAGACCTTCCGGTTTCAAAAGGACTTTTCAAAAATGCTGACCGGCATCGGCGTAACGATTCTCGGAGTTCTTTATGTGGCATTTCTCGGGGGATTCCTGATCTCTACAAGAGTCGGGTTCGAGCAAGTTCCCGGCCTTTCGACCGATCTGCTTTCATTTTTTTTCCTGGTTATTTTCGGCTCGGACGCCGGAGCATATTTTGCGGGGCGGGCTTTCGGCAAACATAAACTCGCGCCCGTAATTTCTCCCGGAAAGACCGTTGAAGGGCTGGTCGGCGGACTCCTGGCGGCGGCCGGTTTCGCGGCTCTCGCAACATTCTGGTTCTTCCCCGAATTGCCCTACAAAGTTTCGATCCCTCTTGCGGTCGTTCTCGCTGTTGTCGGAGTCCTCGGCGATCTGGCCGAAAGCGCAATGAAACGCGGCTCAAAAACAAAGGATGCCGCCAGCCTGCTGCCCGGCCACGGCGGCCTGCTCGACCGGCTCGACAGTTTGCTTTTGGGCGCGCCCATACTGTATTATTTTGCCCGGTATTACTTTTAGGCTCTTATGAACGCAGTTCGGTTTAACGACGATAATAATTGACGGGCGAGGGTGTTAATTTCTGACGCTCCGCCTTTCGTTTTATCGCAAACCGAAAGGCGTTTTTTATTTTGGAAAGAAGTTTAG
>JACMMN010000433.1 GCA_014379075.1 Pyrinomonadaceae bacterium
GGTCGGTAATGAAAAAATGGCCGTCCGAATCTTCGTAGCCGACATCGCCCGTATGGTAAAAGCCTTCTTTATCGATCACCTTTGTGGTTTCTTCGGGCTTGTAGTAATAGCCGCGCATCACGTTTTTGCCGCGAATGAGAATTTCGCCGTCTTTTTCGGCGATCTTCATTTCAATGCCTTCGAGAGGTGAGCCGATCGACCCGACCTTGTTGTCTTCGGGGCGGTTTACGGACGTCACGCAGGCCTCGGTCATGCCGTAACCCTGTAATATCGGGATCCCGGCCGCCCAGAATGCGTACGAGAGCTTTTTCGAGAGCGGAGCGCCGCCGGATACGAAAAACCTCAGATGCCCACCGACGCCTTCCCGCCATTTGGAAAAGACCAATTTGCTCGCAACGGCATGTTTTGCAGCCAATACCGGCGAAACCGAATCGTGCTTATCCTTCGCTTCCCAATAATCCTGCCCGACGACGAGTGCCCATTCGAACAGCGATGTTTTCCAGCCTCCGGCCGCCTTTCCTTTTTTTATGATCTTGTGATAAACCTGCTCGAAAAGGCGCGGCACGGCGGTCATTATCGTCGGCTTTACTTCCTGTAGATGCGACGCTATTTGATCGAACGCGGCGCAGTAATGAATTGCCACGCCGTTTGCACAGAGCACGTAAAATACGGTTCGCTCGAAAATATGAGAGAGCGGCAAGACGGCAAGCGAGCGATCCGAGGTGCGGATCGGCAGGCCTTTCGACACAGCGGATACGGTGTGTGTGAAATTTTCGTGAGTGAGCATCACGCCCTTCGGTTCGCCGGTCGTGCCGGAGGTGTAAATAATAGTGGCGAGATCGTCCGCAGCAACCATCGACAGCATATTATCGAATGATTTCGGATCGCTTCTCTCATGTTCCCCGCCCATAGTTTCAACATCGGAAAGCGACATCGAGCGGTTGTCGTCTTCAGGAGCGGCATCAGCGTCGAAAAAGATCATTTTCTCGATCCGCTCAACGCTTTGAATAGCGTTTTCGGCGTGTTTGAGAAGTTTTTTGCCGGAAACAAAAAGCATTTTCGCGCCGGAATCTTCGAGAATATAGCGGATCTGTTCAACGGCTTGCGTTGTGTAGATCGGAACATTGACCGCACGGAGCGAAAGTATCGCAAGATCGGTAAGCGACCACTCGGGACGGTTCTCGGAAATGATCGCGATGCGGTCGCCGGGCCGCACGCCCATATTATAAAGGCCGAGAGCGATCGATTTGATCCTGTCGATTACTTCGTTGCCCGAAAGATACGTCCAAACGTCACCTATTTTATACGCCAAAGCATCTCTTTTATTGTTACGGCGAAAAGATTCGAGGCAGAAATGCGGAATCGTCTGAGGAATGTTTTCGAACCCGATTAAATTATTAGCAATCATTAAACCCTGTATGTAACTGCGATCTGAAGATCAAAACTTAACAATACATTGCCACAACCGATGAAAATATCCAAAAGCCGGATGCTTGGCTAAAACTCCGATTCGCTGCGGGCCTTGAGACCATCGCTGATAAGACGGACGGTGAAAACGAACAAAAAGATGACAATAGCGGGCGACAAAAGCACTAACGGGGCGGCCGCAAGCTGATTTAAGTCGTTGGCGGCGGTTAGCATATTGCCCAGGCTCACTTCGGGCTCCTGCAGGCCGACACCTAGGTAAGAAAGGGCGACCTCGGCCAATAGAAATGCCGGAAACATCAGCGTCGCCTGCGTCAGAAGCGGCCTTGAGATATTCGGCAGAATGTGACGAAAAAGGATGCGAGCTTCCGTCAAGCCTGACGCCCTGGCGGCAAGAACGAATTCGCGTTCCCGCATCGACCACACCAATCCCCGTGCAAGACGCGCGATTTCAGCCCACCCGGTCAGGGCAAAGATCATGATCAGAAGAAATGCGGCGCTCAGCGGCGGCAATTCGAGAGGAAATGCGGCCCGCGCGGCGAGAATCAGAATGAGTGTCGGCAGTGACATCATCGAATCGGCGGCTCCCATTAAAATGGTGTCTATGAGCCGCCCGGCGTACCCACTTATGACGCCTAGCAGAATACCCATAACACATGCCAGAATCGTCCCGATCGGGCTGACGATCAGGGAAAATCGAATGGCATTCAAGAGGCGTGAAAAGCGGTCCCGGCCGAGATTATCGGTGCCGAGTATTTGGATACGAGGTGAACTGGGCGAAGGAACGAGTTGGCCGAAAAGGTGCAGATCGCTCGGAAAAAGACCAAGAAAGTTATACGTGTGCCCGCGAACGAAAAAACCGAGCTGAAATGTCTGCGAAGTGTCCTCGGTGTATCGGAGGCTTAACGGATCACTTAATCGCGTCGCGATGACAAACGGACGTAAATGAAAATTCCCGTCCAGATCTTTAAAACGGATCGATGATGGCGGAGCTGAAGGCTGCTGGCGCGACTGCTGGCGGTAGTCGTACGGAGCGAGAAAATCCGCGAAAATTGCCGTGAGATAAAATGCTGCCAGAATAACTAGTCCCGCGGATAGTTTTTTATTCTTCTTTTTTTGTTTGTAAGTTGAATTTCGAAGCATCGGGGGATTCACGGGCGGAAACGCGAGGGTTTACGAGAGTGCGTTTTCACAACGCTTAAAAACCGCACGCTCCATATCTGTCGAGTTTCTGCCTTGGTCTTTGCTCAACGCAGCCGTTTGTCGTTCGTCATTTGCAGTACCTCCGCCAATGCATTCCCAAACCAAACAGCCGCGCTGGCCGCCAGGACGACACCCATCACGACCGGAAGATCGCGGCTGCGCACAGCCGCAACCATCAGTGCGCCGATCCCCGGCCATCCCAAAACCGTCTCGACGATAACAGACCCGCCGAGCAAAGCACCAAGCGATAGTCCGAAAAGCGTCAACAGCGGCCCGATCGCCGCCCGTGAGGCGTGACGGAATATGACAATGAATTCACTCAATCCCTTAGCCCGTGCCAGTTTAATAAAATCTTCCTTCATCGCCTGGCTCAGGCTTTCGTGCGTCTGGGCGAGAAACAGCGAGATCAACGGGATCGCTAAAACAATTGCCGCCAGGATGATCGAAGAAAAATTTCCCGTCTGAAGAGCGAGGCCGGAAAACCGCACGGTCAAAGCCAAAGCGAAAAGAGCCAGGACGATTCGCGGGGTCGAGGATGTAACAAGGATCAAGAATTCGATGGCGGCTGAAAGTTTTGCGTTTCGCAGCCGAACCGATAAAATACTCATGGCTGCCGACAAAACAATGGCAATCAAAAGAGCGATGCCGGCCAGCAATAGCGTGTTCAAAAAACGAATCCAGACAAGGCTTGCGACCGGTACGCTGAATTGAAACGATTCACCCAGGTTCCCCCGCAAAGCCGACGTCAGCCAGTTCCCGTAGCGAGCGGCTAAAGGCTTATCCAGGCCGTACACGATCCGCAAACGCTCGATGGTTGCTTCTGAGACCTGCGGATTATCCCGCAGACTTGAAAAAGCATCGCCGCCCGCTTTCGAAAGCAAAACAAAGGTTATCGCCGACACCGCCAGCAGCATGAGCAAGCCCTGGATAAGTTTTCTCAGCAGCAGTTTTAACACGTTTTCTCGCATGGCGAAACCAAGAAAGCGGTATAGCCTGGGTTTCATTTTCTAAGTTGCGGGACGACCAATGGTTTGGAGTATAATGCGATGCGAACGGTTAAACAATCCCACCGTCCTGTTCCACTCTGAA
>JACMMN010000434.1 GCA_014379075.1 Pyrinomonadaceae bacterium
AGTCTTTCGACGAACGTGGGTTTTATTTTCCGCGCCGCGCTTTCGTCGGCGAGAGCGGCGAAAGTTGCGTCTTCGACGAATCGCCGTAAATTTTCGAGTTTCCGGTCATCGACGAGTGAAGTGCGCGTCGGCGCGAGCGGCGTGACCGGGCTGCCGCCTTTGACTTCGAGCAGAAACGGAATTTCGGAATTGAGTTTGATGACTTGTCCATACCAAACCACAAAGGTGTAAGTGCGGTAGGGATTTGCCGATTGACCGATGCGGAGGCGATTATTTTCGTAAAAGCCGTCATAAAGCAAATCGCAACCATTGGGAACGCACTCGGCGGGAAGCGTTGTGTCAACTGCATTTCCGTCCAAAAAGATTTTAAGAAAGCCCTGGTATCCGCGCGGCGGCGCGAAACTGCCGCCATCGCCGAATTTCGTGAGAGCGTATTCAAATTTGTGAGCGAGCCGGTTGTAGGAAAAAGTCGCTTCCGGTTCTTCGTATTTGACGGTCAATTCAAAGCCGTTGATTGTTTCGGGCGCGTCCGCGATCAAATCGGTCCACGTCGCCCAGTAATCTTCCGACTCCCATAACAAATTCGTTTCGACGGTCGCAAATTTTCCGTGCGAGTTGATTGAAACGCTTTTCACCGCGTCGAGCGCGAACAGCGAGAGCAGTCCTACGCCCATCGGCTTTTGATTCGCTTCGACTTGTTCGTTTGAGTAAAAAGAATCAGCCATTCGCAAAACTCGCGCCCAGTTTGCAGTATCGGGAAAGATGCCCGAACCGTCATCGCGCACAACTATCGTCTGTGCTTCGCGGTCGAAGTGAAAATGAATCTCCTTTGCTCCGGCGCGCTGCGCGTTTTGCAAAAGTTCTCCGACGATTTCTGAAACCGAATTCCTGAAAAGGCGTTTGACGGTGGCGGGGAGCCGTTTTTCGTTGACGATTAAACTCATAAGTTTTTGAGTCTGCCGACCGCTTTTTTATTCTTTTGAGATTGAATCAAAAATATCTAAAGCCCGATTTTATCTTGCACAATTATTGGTTTGAGTAGTAACTGTTCAGGTCTTATATACGGTGATTCAAACGACTCAATCGATTTTGGAAGAGGAAAAGTCTTGAGTAAACCGGCGAAGAAATAAGCAGAATTGCCCGCGAAATTGCATTTATTCGCGGGCAATTTCTTATCTAGTTATTACATTTTCCTCCGCTCGGGTTAAACAAACTCCCCCAGACCTTAAAACAAGGGATCGGGATGGATTTGAAATCCGCCGGCAGCGTGGTTGACCAAATGTCATTCTTAACCGTTGCATTTCCCTGGAGAATAATCGTAATGACCGTTCCCGGGACAACCTCTTTCGGGACCGTTATGAGCCGGTTTTTGCCGAGATTGATAAAACCCGTGGAGATGGTTTTGGGCATTGAGACTTTGTTGCCGCCGATGTTTTGATACTCGAAATACATGACCCCAAACGGTATGGCACAACTTAAGCTAATCTTCACAAATAGCTCAAAAGCCGGACGGAAATCCGCCGGAAATCAAAAAATAACCTCTATTCGCACCGCATAAACGTTCCGCTGCCCCCGATGCCTGCCGCGACGAGTCCTTTGCCTGCTTGTCCGACGACAAATTCCTGCATCTGGCAGAATGGGCGATTCGGGATCTTGAGCAGGACGGAACCGCGTTTGTATGAATTGTAGCTGACCTTGTAATAATTAAAATATTCGTCGCTGTCCACCAGCGTGTGGCTCTCTCGTTTGACCCAGGTTTTATAGTCGAGGCCGATCTTCAAAACCTGCGAACCGGGATAGAGCGAGGCGAATTTTGTTTTGACAAAGCTCTCGACGGACGAGTCGTGCCAGGGGGGCTGTTTAAACGAGCGGTTCGGCGCGTCCCGCAAAACGATCGCTTTTAGCTCGTCGCCACGTTTTTCTGCCGCAGCGGTGGCGTCCGCAGGCACTGACGTACCGTATTCGGCATATTTGGGTTTGAGCCATGTGATCTTCTCGGCACGCCATTTGTCGCGCTCCCAGATAAGTCGCTGTGTCTCCGTGCGAACCGGATTGTCCGGTTGGTTAAAGCCAAAATTCAGATTTTCTTCCGTGTAACCGAGATTTATGACCTGTCGAACGATGCCGGCACGTGCAATCGGCTCGATTTCTTGACGTTTAGCCGCGATTTCGCACCATACCGCGAAGCGATAATCAACCGATCCGGGACGCGCATAGGTCGGATCGGTAAAATTCGTCACACCGCGATATTGGGTTTTGCAGAGCGTGTCGAGTTGGGCTAGATCGCCCATCGTCTTTTGCCACTCAGCCGGTCTCAATGGTCCACCGGGCGTGCTCGTGTATTGCGGATCATACCAAACCGAGAGCTGCTCGACCGAATGACGATATTTCGATGCGACATTGTTTGCAAAAGATTGTCGAAGGGTTACAGTATTCGGATCCTCGGGCTTAGGTTTGCGCTGAATGAGAGGCGAATTTTCAGGCAGCGTCACAACCTGATTATCGAGATTGCCAAACCTGATCCGCACATTGCTGCCGGTAATGCTTTCGACCTTCGCGTTGACCCATTCCTGTCCTAAACACAGGCAGCGATAACGCACCTCTTCGCCGACGGTTATCTGATCCTGCCCGATAATAAAGCCCGAAAACAAGATAGTGGCTAATAAGACCGCTAAAGTTATCCTCATCTGATTCTCTCCATTTTACCCGAAATTTTAGCACAGAATCGCCCGCGAGGGCTCATCCCGCAGTTTGTTTGCTTAGAAAATCAAAA
>JACMMN010000435.1 GCA_014379075.1 Pyrinomonadaceae bacterium
GCGAATCGGCGGAGCCGTCAGCGGTTCGCGCGGAGCTTATGAATATCTCCCCGATTCGGTGTCGAAATTCCCCGATCAGAAACATTTGGTGAAAATGATGGAAAAAGCCGGTTTTACCGATGTCGAATATAAAAATCTGACAGGCGGTATCGCCGCTATCCATACCGGAATAAGAACTGTGGCTGCCGGGTCAGAACCACCTTCGGCAGCGGGTGGATTAAAGATGGCGTGATGACGTAAAATTTGCAACTTGCCGAATTAAGCCACCCGCCACCGCAGGCGGTTCTGACATGAGATTTGTTATCTCTCCTGTTTAATTATAAAATTTCCTTTTGCTCCAGCCTTTCGAATGAAATACAGGTTTCTAAATTTCGCCCGTCAATTGGCTCTTACTTTGCTGGTCATTTGGACGGTCGTTTCTCTCGTGACGCTTCTCATCGAACTCGTTCCCGGAAGCCCGGCGACGACGATACTTGGCGAGACGGCAACCTCGGAACAGATAGCGAATTTCAATCAAAAACACGGCCTCGACCGTCCCGCTTTCTTCTTTTCCGCCGGCGGTGAAAAGGGCTTTGTCTGGAACGGAGCCGACAATCGCTATGCCGATTACTGGCTCGGTTTACTGCAAGGTGATCTCGGCACGTCATTTCGAACCGACCGGCCGGTGTTGGATATGATATTGGAACGCTATCCTGCAACGATAAAGCTCGCTGTCGCGGCAATGCTGGTTGCCGTAGGAATTGCGATCCCGCTGGGCGTTTTGGCGGGCACGAATAAGAATAAGTTGATCGACAATGCGGCGTCGTTCGTTGCCTTGCTCGGTATTTCGCTGCCGACATTCGTTATCGGCCCGTTTCTGGTTTACATATTTGCAGTCAATCTCGGCTGGTTCTCGCCGACGGGGAGTTTTTATCCCGAAGACATTATTTTGCCGGCCGTTACTTTAGGCGCGGCTCTGTCCGCCATCCTGACCCGAATGGTCCGTTCAAGCGTGATCGAAGAACTTGGTGAAGATTACGTCCGCACTGCACGCGCCAAAGGCCTCAGCGAACGCAAGGTTATCTACAAGCACGTATTAAAAAACGGCCTCATCCCGGTCGTGACCATTCTGGGTTTACAGCTCGGCGTCCTGCTTTCCGGCGCGATCATTACCGAAAAGATCTTCGGCTGGCAAGGCCTCGGCCTGCTTCTGCTCGAAGACGGCATCGGCAAACGCGATTACCGTCTGGTGCAGGGCTGCGTGTTAGTTATCAGCGTCACATATATCTTGGCAAATTCGCTGACGGACATAGTTTATCGTCGTCTCGATCCGCGAATAAGAATTTCATAAATGAACCGTCTCTCTTACATCGGCCTTGCAATAGCTTCGATTTTCATAATCGTGGCGATCTTCGCGCCGCTAATCGCCACGCACGAGGTAAACGCTCAGGATTTGGCGATGCGGTTCGCCAAGCCGTCGGCGGAGCATTGGTTTGGCACAGACGCTCTCGGCCGCGATGTGTTTTCCCGCGTTGTTTACGGTACGAGGATCTCTCTGCAGGTCGGCTTGATCGTGGTTTCGATCACTGGAATCGTCGGAATAATTATTGGGGCGATCTCCGGTTTCTACGGCGGATTTGTCGATAAATTTCTCTCCGGTTACATTTTTAATGTTTTTCTTGCCTTTCCGGGATTATTACTCGCGATTGCGTTGGCGGCGTTCATTGACGAGCAGCAACTGTTCCAATATTTTATCGGGGTTTCGGCCGCAGAGAGTTTGATAAATTTCTTCGGAAAAGGGTTGAGCAAGCTCATCCTTGCACTGTGTATTATCGGCTGGGTAGGTTACGCAAGAGTGATGCGCGGACAGGTTTTGAAGGTCCGCGAATACGATTTCGTGCAGGCGGCTAAGGCGTTGGGAGCGAGCAATATGCGCATATTGTTTACGCACATTATGCCGAACGCCATTCAGCCGCTGATAGTACAGGCTTCGCTGGGAATGGCAGGAGCTGTTTTATCTGAGGCGTCTCTTTCGTTCCTCGGTCTAGGTATTCCGCCGCCGGCTCCTAGTTGGGGAACTATGATCGAGGAGGCCCGAAATTATTTCAGCACATCGCCGCACGTTCTTTTTTTTCCCGGGATCGCTATTGGCTTGACGGTTCTTGCCTTCAATTTCATCGGCGACGGCCTACGCGAATATCTCGATCCCAAACAGCGAGCAAGATAGCATATGGCCGACGGCTGTTACAGAATATTTCCGTTGGGCGATAATGCCCTGACGATCGAATTCGGCACGGACATTTCGGAACTTCTCAACAACAAAGCCATCAGCCTTGCCGGATATTTCGAGGCACAGCCATTTCCCGGCTTTATTGAAACGGTCCCTGCTTATACCTCCACAACCATTTTTTACGATTTAGTGACAGTCCGGAATGAGTTTGCCGGGTTCGCTACTGCATTCGAAGCCGTCGAAAATATCGTGGAAAATGTTCTGGATAAATTGGATAAAGCATCAGAAAACGGATCGCGCATCGTCGAAATACCGGTTTCGTTTTCCGAAAGCCGCGCACTCGATCTGGATTTTGTCGCGGAATCAAACGGCCTGGACCGTAGCGAGGTCATCGAAATATTCATCTCGAAAATTTACCGTGTGTATATGCTCGGATTCCTGCCCGGATTTGCGTACATGGGCGAGGTCGACGAACGAATCGATTTGCCGCGAAAGGCATCTCCGCGTCTAAAAGTTCCCAAAGGAAGCGTAGGCATAGCGGGCCGACAAACCGGCATTTACCCTCTCGAATCGCCCGGCGGATGGCAGATAATCGGGAGAACCGATGTCGAATTGTTCACGCCTCACGAGGATAGCCTTTGTTTTTTGCGCCCGGGAGATTTGGTTACGTTTGTCGAAGTAGAGACGTCTTTACAGTGAACTTTTCCTGCTAGTTTATATGCTGCATTACCCACGTGCAGGCGGTTGTACGAACATAAAGAATACGAAGAAAAATTACCCTATTTCAGATGAGTCTCCTAGTAACAAAAGAAGGGATTTTCACGACGGTTCAGGATCTCGGCCGCTTTGGTCGCAAGCGTTTCGGTATAAACCAAACCAGCGTAATGGATGCCGCGGCCTCTCGTCTTATCAATATTCTTCTCGACAACGATCAATCCGAAGCGGTTCTAGAAATGCACTTTCCGGCCTGCGAGATATTGTTTGAAGGCGACGCGATCTTCGCCTTGGGCGGAGCAGATTTTGGAGTCGAGTTGGATGAAACGCCGGTTGAAAATTGGCGCAGCATTTTTGCTGAAAAAGGTTCAGTTCTCAGGTTTCGACAAAAACTATCAGGAAATCGAGCATATTTGTCGGTTGCCGGTGGGTTCGAGGTCGTAAAATGGCTCGGAAGTGCGAGTACAAATTTGGCGGCGAAGATCGGCGGATACAAAGGGCGGACATTAAAGAAAGGCGACCAAATCGGCTTGAAAACAAAATCCGCCCGCAGTGAATTTATTTCCAAACAGATATCCCGATCGCCGATTCCGCCGTACAGTCAGTTCCCTGTCGTTCGAATTATTGTGGGTGCTGAATATGAATTGTTAACGCCGTTGAGCAAACAAGCTCTAAAGCAAAATTTTACTATCTCAAACGACTCGAACCGAATGGGTTTCCGACTGAGCGGTGAACCTCTTTGCCTATCGGAAACCAAGGAATTGCTTTCATCGGCAGTCAATTTCGGAACGATTCAACTTCTCCCCGACGGACAGTTGGTAGTGCTGATGGCCGACCATCAGACATCGGGCGGTTATCCACGCATAGCGAATGTAATAACGAGAGACTTTCCTCTAATCGCTCAGCTCGGATCAAATGACAAGGTTGCGTTCCAACTCGTCTCGGTCGAAGCAGCCGAGAATCTGGCACTGGAATTTGAAACTGAACTAAATGTGCTGAAAGCCGGTTGTAAATATAGTGGTTAGCTCCTTTTAAATTCGTGCTAAAGTGTGACCAATAAAATATGCTCTCCGTTGATCTAAATTGCGACATGGGCGAGGGTTTCGGCGCTTGGAAAATGGGCAGCGACGCCGAGCTGATGAAATATGCTTCGTCCGTAAACATTGCGTGCGGCTATCACGCGGGTGATGCGACCACCATCCGCCGAACCGTTGAAACGGCAATTGAGAAAGGTGTAGCGATCGGGGCCCACCCCGGCTATCCTGATCTGGAAGGCTTTGGAAGGCGCCCGATGTCGCTGTCGCCACAGGAAGTTTTTGACATTGTGCTATATCAGGTTTCCGCACTTAAGGGAATTTGCGAGGCTACGGGCGGAGAATTGCATCATGTTAAACCGCACGGGGCGTTGTACAATCAGTCCGCAAAAGACAAAATTCTCGCCATAGAAATCGCCAGGGCAATAAAAAGGATCGACGGCAATTTAATTCTTTACGGACTTTCGGGTAGTTGCCTGATATCCGCAGCGAAGGAACTTGGACTAAAAAGCGTCTCCGAAGTTTTCGCCGACCGTGCGTATGAGCCGGACGGAAGTTTGACGCCCAGAAGCGAACCGCACGCCTTGATCAAAGACCATGAGAAAGCTTTTTCGCAGGTGTTACAAATGGTAACGACGTCTACCGTTACGACGGCGAACGGAGACAAAGTGCCCGTGAACGCCGATACCGTATGCATTCATGGCGACGGCGACCACGCGGTGGAACTGGCAAAAACGATACGGGATGGGTTAGTTGGCAACCATATACAAATACGGCCTTATTATATGTAAGTCTGCTTTTAGTCATACGTTTGTCCTGCACTTATGAGTTCAGAACCCGACATTTCTCGAAAACTCGTGCGCTCGATTAGGCGCATTGACGCGACGATGCTCGTTATCGGTTCCATGATAGGGAGCGGAATTTTTATCGTATCGGCGGAATCGGCCCGGCTTGTTGGTGCTCCGGGCTGGCTGCTTGTCGCCTGGCTTTTGGCTGGGGTAATGACGATCACCGGAGCTCTTTGCGTCGCCGAGCTTGCGGCAATGATGCCCAAAGCGGGCGGCCCTTACGTTTTTATGAGCGAGGCATACGGAAAACCGGTCGGCTTTCTTTACGGCTGGTCGCAGTTTCTGATCGTCCAAAGTGGCACGATAGCGGCGGTCGCCGTTGCCTTCGCTAACTTTACAGGCCTTATCGTTCCATCGATTTCCGGCACCCATTACATCATTGAGCCGCTCGTTCTCGGCTCTTACGCACTAAGCCTTTCCACACAGCAATTGCTGGCGATAGCGAGCATCGTGCTGCTGACATTCGTCAACACTCGCGGCCTCAAAATCGGGACCGCTATTCAAAACACCTTTACTTTTGTTAAAACGGCAGCTTTGCTTGGATTGATCGCCGCCGGACTATTTTTTGGATGGAATGCGGGTGGCGCTCTATTCACAGCGGATTGGTGGAATCCGTCGGCTAACGGCTGGAGCCTGGAGAAAACCCAACCCGCCGCAGCCGCGTTCGGTTCGCTCGCTTTCGTGCTGGTACTCGGCAAGGCGATGACCGGCCCGCTCTTTTCGCAATCGGCGTGGGACAACGTGACTTTCGCCGCCGGAGAAGTGGAACATCCAGGCAAGAATTTGCCGCGAGCATTAATAACCGGCTGCCTCGTCGTCGTCGGCCTTTACTTGCTTGCAAATGTGGCCTATCTCGTCACTCTATCGCTTCCCGCCCTCCAAAACGCGCCCAACGGCCGGGTCGCTGCCGCCGTTATGGAACAAATAGTAGGTGCTCCAGGCATTATAATTATGGCCGTGGCTCTGATGATCTCAACCTTCGGCTGTAATAACGGCTTGATACTGTCGGGTTCGCGGGTATCGTACGCGATGGCAAAAGACGGTTATTTGTTCGAACCACTCGCGCGGACGAACCGCCAGCATGTCCCGGGTATAGGCCTCCTGGCTCAGGGCGTTTGGGCGTCTTTGCTCGTTTTGCCTAGGACAGTAACATATGCTGAAGGAGATCCGGCCCCGGTCTTTGGAAATGTTTATACGCAGTTGCTCGAATATATCGTTTCGGTTGACCTTGTTTCCGCTGCGCTCTCGGTTTTTGCGGTTATCGTACTGCGTGTTCGCAAGCCGAAGATGAACCGGCCGTACAGGACATTTGGTTACCCAGTTGTTCCTGTGATTTTTCTTGCTCTTTCGCTGTTCGTAATGTTGACGCTTCTTTATCTCGCTCCCGCTACCGCCGGGATCGGCTATCTTCTCGCCTTAACCGGAATTCCGGTTTATTTTTTCTGGCACGGCCGAACGGCTCGACACGCAGTGGCGGAATAACCTACTCGATCAAGTCCCTTGAAAGTGCGGGCTTTCAGTATTAACAAATAGAAAATCACTTTCGAGTTACTTTTTCACGCTTTTCTGCATCCAACTTACCTAGTCTTTCAAATGAAACGGGGGCACTTTATAATGATTCGGTTTGCCGTAGTTTGGTTTATAAGTTTGGGGCTTGTATCTGCGGTTTCCGGGCAATCCGGCAGACGGGTTCAGCCCGTGCCGACGCCGGACGTTAAGGTTGACGATACACCCTCGTACTCCGAATCCGTTCCACAGAAAAAGAGGCCGCGATATCAGATTCCCTCTCTGCGCGGCACGGGCGATACAAATTCCAGAGCGAATTCCACATCGCAAAATATTCAGACCGCGACTCCCGCGGAAGCCGGCAGCGGTGACGATGTTGTAACCGTCGAGACGAATCTGATCACCATACCGGTTTCGGTTTTTGACAGAAACGGACTTTATATTCCAAATTTGCGGCAGACCGATTTTACGATCTTCGAAGACGGGAAGCAGCAGGAGATCGCCTATTTCGGCACAACTGACAAACCGTTTACCGTCATTTTACTCATCGATACCAGTCCTTCTACGAATTACAAGATCGAAGAGATCCGATCATCTGCCGTATCTTTCGTCGATCAGTTGAAGATGCAGGATCAGGTAATGGTCATTGAATTCGACGGAAACGTCCAGGTTTTGACCGAGGCAACTGGTGACCGGCAGAAGATCTTTAAGGCGATCGGCAAAGCTGATTTTGGCAGCGGAACTTCGCTTTACGATGCGGTTGAATTTTCGCTAGGTAAGCGATTGAACAAGATAGCGGGTCGAAAGGCGATCGTTCTTTTCACCGACGGAGTAGATACGCAATCGAGAAAAGCGAACTATGATACGTCGCTAAATCTTGCGGAAGAATCCGACACCCTGATTTTTCCCATATATTACAACACTTTCTTAAATGAAATGAACCGCAGCGGCTCTCAATTTCCGTTTCCGAGCGGGCCTCCGGCTCCGGGAACGACGGCGGCTGAATATGCACTGGGGAAAAAATATCTTGATGAACTCGCTTCTTATACGGGAGGGCGCGTATTTCGCCCTGAAGCCACGCCTGGCGGGCTGACTGCCGCCTTTGAAGGTATTGCCGAAGAATTGCGACGTCAATACAATATCGGATATATACCCGGCGAAGACGGCAGACACGGACAGCGCAAACTAATAAAGGTTCGGGTCAACCGTCCGAATCTTGTTCTGCGGTCGCGCGACAGCTACATAGTAGGCAGCGAGCAAAAAATGCCCGCCGTGCAATGACTAATGGCGTTCGACAATCGGTAGATTTGAATTGTGTTTCAGATGTCGATAGCCGGCCAGCAAAATACTTCCCCGTTGCTTGAAGCCGCCTGAATCGCTATTTCCGCATCAAACAATTTACGGCCGATTATCTCGTACCACAAATCGATACCGCCACCGGCTTCGGTAGGGATCACGTAACTTTCGGAGCGTTCGTCGGTAAAAATATATATCTCGTCAGAGTCGAGAAGATCGCCTGTTTTAAAACAGACTCGTACGATCGAATCCCAGCGAATATCGGCTTGCCAGCCGTCACGTCCGGGCGGACGGGCATCCACGTGAATATTCTCGGCGTTGAATTGCACCAAAAACCATTCGGCCAGAGATTTCAGCGGTTCAACCTCAATAGTTTCACCATACAATTCCTCCGATCTCGCCTTCGCGTACGTCCAAGCCGAAAATTCTACCTTTTCAGCGTCCGAAACGATAAATGGATCTACACCGAAAGCCGTATACTGGCTGTAAACGTCACCCGCCGACATTCCTTCCTTGTAAAATGAGGCAATATCTTCGTCAACCATTGATTTCGCGGCAGCAAGAGCAGCTTCGGCGGTGTCGAATTCGCCGAAAGCGTATCGCTCGCTTTCGTCCATGTAGTGAAAGTTATCGTCTACGAGAACCTTGTAGGTCATTAATTGATAATTATGTTTTATTTCTAGAATGCAGGCATTTTATCCCACGATTATCGATTTTCAAAGCAGTTTACGCCTCGTTTTGAAATTAAAAATAGATCTCGGCTCAGTAATTCCGGCCGTTCAAACCTTCCTTGCGAATAATTGATAAATAATTAACAATGTCTGCGCAAAATACTAAATCCTTTTCGTCACCAATGTGCAACATTCATTGATTTTTTCGCTAGAGGTGATTTTCCGGTTCTGGAAGAATTTGGATCAGTCGTCTTCAGATCCGTTTCCGGCGATCTACAGATTGGCGATTCCGCGGAAGATCGAAATTGAAAGCAGCATATGCACATGCAATGCCGAGTCATTGCATTACTTCCCAAGGGCTTCCTTTGATTAGGTTCAGATCTCTATCAAGGTTGGCTCGCAATTTCCGAGAGGCGTATTTGTCCCATGAAACCTCTGAATCTCCTAATTCTTCATTTTTCCAAAAATGAGCTTACGGAGAAGCTGCGTTCGATTTTTGACCAGGACAAAACCATACATTTCGAATTGCTTGAACTCGATACGATCAGGTCGTATAAGCTCCGCACAATAGAAGCGGCGGCGGCGCGGCACCATGTTCTTACCATAGCGTTCGAGGCACATCATTGCGCGAAAGCGGGAAAACTGATGGGCGAGATAAGAAATAAGGGCATCGGCAAACCGATCTTTTTGTGCGTCGGTGACGTCAAACCGGAGAATTTGGCGACCCTTGCCGCTACGGACTTTACAGATTTCGCGATCGCACCCCTTGAAGCAAAAGACATTTTGCTGCGCGTGCATCGGCTGGCGGAAAAAGCCAGTATGAAAGCCGAAGTAATTTCAAAAGCCAAGGAAAAATTCGGACTTCAAAAGATCATCGGCAAAAGCCCGGTTTTTCTCAGCGAGATCAACAAGCTTCCCAAGATCGCCAGGTGCGACGCGAGTGTTTTGATCACGGGTGAAACCGGAACGGGCAAGGAGATAGTCGCCCGCGCGATACACTATCTGAGTTCACGAGCTGATAAACCTTGTGTTCCCATAAATTGCGGCGCAATTCCGAGCGAATTGGTTGAGAACGAGCTCTTTGGCCATGAAAGAGGCTCATTTACTGGAGCACTTTACGCGCAGAAAGGCCTTATCTCGGAAGCCGACGGCGGCACTCTCTTCCTGGATGAAATCGACTCGCTGACGCTCAATTCGCAAGTTAAGCTGCTGCGGTTTCTTCAGGATAAGGAGTACAGGCCGCTTGGTGCGGTTAAAACGCGAAAAGCAAACGTGCGGATAGTGGCCGCCTCGAATCACGATCTTGAAGAATTGGTGGAAAAAGAAAAGATAAGGCCCGATCTTTATTACCGCCTTAATGTAATGCAAGTTATTCTGCCGGCCCTGCGTGACCGCGCTGAAGATATCGCCCTGCTGGCTCGACACTTTTTAGAGATCTATGCACGCGAATTCATGAGGCCTGCCGGATCTATCGAACCTGATGCTCTACTTATGCTTCAAGGCTACAATTGGCCGGGCAACGTACGCGAACTTGAAAACGTGATCGAACGAGCGGTCCTGCTGGGCGAAAACGAGGCTATTGCGGCGTCGGACATTCGATTAACGGACTCAAAAATGGAAAAGCTTGGCGACTCGTTCAGAACTGCAAAGGCGAAGGTTGTTGCCGGATTTGAAAAGTCATATATTCAGAAAATCCTTGGAGCTTATCAAGGTAATATTACCCAAGCCGCAAAAGCCGCTGGAAAAAACAGGCGGGCGTTTTTCGAACTGATTCGGAAGTACCGGATCAACGTCGATCGATTCAGACTTTAGGCGTCTAAGATTGAACCTACCAGCTTTCCGTTCAAATCTTCACCTTGTCCAAACGAAATCCGCTCACTGCCAGTCGAAAAAACGAACTTTTGGCGCTGGCATTATCTCGCGCCTGAAAACGCCTTTTTTACTCGGACAAAAAGGATCTTTACCGGATTAAAATGTCCTGGCTCCCGAATCCCCCTAAATATCCGTGCTTTGGGCTGAAAGTGCATTTCACGCATGGACTTTTTCGTCCGCTTTGCCTAAATGGTATCTTCGAGCCTCGAACAATTTCCCTCCATCAATGCAGGTCCAATCGCCCTTCCGAGACGCCGGAACCGTATTGGCACAAGCGTTGCTCTTATCGGTCTAAACGGTCCTGTTTTGCCCGATGGTATGTCTATGTCAAATCGAACACAGGTATCTCACGAGATACTGAGATATCTACTCCGGCATCCTGATGCTCAGGACACGCTAAAGGGTATCTCCGAGTGGTGGCTTCTCGAAGAGCGGCTGATCCAAAAATATACGGAGGTCGAAGAGGCGTTGGTAAAGCTTGTGAGCCGGGGTTTCGTTCTTGCAAAACGAACTCCCGAGTCGGGTACTTTGTATTGTCTGAACAAGGGAAAGGCAAACGTGATCAAAAAAATCATTGAAGGCTCGAATAATTTTGATTGACCGGTTCCAGCTTTCCTATGCCGTAACCGCTATTTATTGAGCAAGATCATACGGAGGTAATCGTGAGAGATTCAAATGTTGAAATAATACCGAATCGGCGGCAGATCGACGACAGATTTCCGGTTCTGGGCTTCACCGTAAAGACGGGCGGGCTTCCCTTCTATGAAGTATTGGCGACCACGGAACGGAGATTTTTCGCTCCCGAATTTGCCGGTGAACGCAGCGCCGCAAATTTCTTTTCGAGCCGCCAGGCCAACAACCAGCTGCAACGGGCGGGCGACGATTCCGTCTATATACTGCCGGCCGCCGTGCTCAACGGATTTGCTCAAAACACCCCTAAATTAACTGCTGTTTATTACGCTCTGATCGCCTATGCGGACGAGAACGGCGGGGGCGGACGTTTCTCCCATAATCCGGAAACGCTTTCGAATGACGCTCCGTTCATCGATATCGAACCGAATTTCACCGGACAGACGATCGCTAAATCCATTGGTCTCTCACTCGATCAGCTCCGCCGGGTAGAAGCTCCATCCGCTAGTTCAGCCTTCGAAACAAGTTACCATTTGGCCGCTGGCGCAGTTAATACGGAAGATGAAGATGAAGGTGAGGGGGAAGACGGCTATTCGATGTTGAATTCCCGAAACATTGCGGCAGCCATGGAAGACACTGAGGCAGGAAAAATTTATCCCGAAGACGGATACGAGCTGAATATGCAGCAGGATCAATCGTCCAGGACGTACAGCGAAACCTATTCTGAAGGACATGAACCTTCGTTCAACGATTCGGCCTATGACGATGGATATTCGGACGGGTTCGAAACAGAGCTCGGCGAGGTCGAAAGAACATTTTCAAGCAGTCAGGAGAGCATTTTCCCGGAAGGAGCATCGGAGCCGGATTTTCTGCATGACGAAGATCCAGCCTATTACTCTGAGGGTGAATCGCAATCGGATTGGGAGGATGAGTTCGACTACACCGGTCAATCGACGGTTCCGGATCTCGACCAAAGCTTCGAGTATGCCGGTGCCCCGGACGCACGTTCTCAAAACGGTTTCAAAACGAAGAATGGATTCCGGACTGGCAATACGGATGTCGGCGGCAAAAGAATGATTGAACAGGAAGACGAATTTAATGAGACCGACGACACCTTCGACGAGGATTATGGCGAGACCGATTCCAACGATCGGCCCTACATGCGTGCCGCGGACGCACCGCTTCCGACGGAAGCAGAGAAAAAGATCCTTTCCAGAAAGACGGTGATCGAGACAGTCGCCCGGCATGAGTCGGGATCGTCGAAGAATCCTTATCAGGCGATAAACGCCGATAAGGAGTTCGCAAAATGGTCTTGGCACGAGGCCTACGGCAAATATCATATCGGCCTGTCATACGGCATCGTTCAGTTCACGCAGGACGGCGGCAGTCTTGGAAAACTGCTCGAATTGATGCGGGGGCGCGATAAAACCGTGTTCGACACGACATTCGGCGGAACAAAGCTTGCCGACCAATTGATCAAGGTAACGACCGCCGCCGGACCGATGTCCCGGGATGTCAAGAGCGGTCGGTCAGCCCGTGTTCAGCCTGTGGACGGCAAAGATATCTGGCTGTCGCCGTGGCTCGAACGGTTCGAAACGGCTGCCGAACATCTTCCGTTTCAAGCCGCTCAAAATGAGCTTGCCAACACCGAATATCTCGAAAAGATTCTCGATTTTTGCCGTTTAATGGGTCTCGATACGGATCGTGCGGTAGCGATGGTTTATGACCGGGCCGTGCAGATGGGCGTCGGAGGCGCGAGAAAATGGGTCGCCGATGTGGTCGGGCCGCTGCAGACCGCCGCCGTGCAGCAGCAGGCATTGAAAGCACTTGGAAAGAAGGACCTGAAAGAATTTCAGACAAGCGCGGGGCTGAAGGCGGATGGCGGATGGGGGCCGATGTCGCATGCCGCCATGGTTTCGGCTCTTAAAACGCTTGGGGCAAAATCGCCGATCCCGATCCCGACACGCGACCAGATGATGGATGCAATGGTGCGGGCCGCCGCCGGCAAACAGTGGGAAGACCGGGTTAAGGAGCTGCGTAAATCAAAAGATCTGTCTGATACAAACTTCCCTTTTTAGTTATAAACCGGGATGTTTCTGTCGATCACCAACTGTCCGGCCGGAACTGATTCCGGCCGACGAGGCACTTATGCAAAACAACACTTATGGAACAAACGACCGGCGGTCAACGCGGCAGAAGGTTGAGCAGATCCTTGGGGATTCGCATGCCTTCGGTTATCTCGACC
>JACMMN010000436.1 GCA_014379075.1 Pyrinomonadaceae bacterium
AAATTCGACATTGTTGCAAAGCTTTTGATTCTTGGTGACGCGGATGCTCCGAGGCTTCTTGCGGAACTTGAGAAAACAGAGACTTCCGACGAAGCAAAACGCTACGCCTACGCCGCAAAAGCCGGTATTGCTTTCGCCCCGAACAAAGCCAAATTCTGGGACGATTTCACCGCCAACAAAGACATCTCCGAAAGCTGGATCGAAGCAGCATTCGGTTCATTCAATTCACCGAGACACGCCGAACTGACGCTGCCTTATCTCGAAAAAGCTTTGGCCGAACTGCCGAACCTCAAACGCTCACGCAAAATATTCTTCGTCAACGGCTGGCTCGCGGCATTCATCGGCGGGCAGCGAAGCGAGCAGGCATTGGCAATTGTAAATAAATTCCTTGCCAATCCTGATTTAGATAAAGACCTGCGGCTGAAAATCCTCGAAAATGTGGATCTGATCGAACGAGCCGTAAAGATTCGCGGTAGATATGGGAAGGGTTGAGGAAGAAGGAATTTTACAGGGATGTCAGGATGAAGAGGATAGAAGACGGGTGGGCCGCTTGGGCATTGTATTTACTCCCGTCCGCTTACCTTACTCCGAAATCCTCGTCATCCTGACATCCCTGCTAATTCTTCGTCCACTCTACCGACTCCAATCTTGACAAAAAAGTAATGTTTTGTGAAAATATTACTTTGCAGTAACGCTAAAAATCCTTAATCGAGTAAAGGTTATGAAAATTTCGGCGCAAGAGGAATATGGGCTCCGGTGCCTGGTGCAGCTTGCAAATTTGCGCGAGGGCGAATCGCTGACCTTGCCGCAGATGGCTGAGCTTGAGGGTATTTCACCGGCAAATGCGGGCAAGCTGATGTGGCTTTTGAATAAGGCCGGTTTCGTGCATTCGACGCGCGGCACCAAAGGCGGCTATGTTTTGGCGCGCCCGGCGAACGAAATTCACCTTAATGAAGTAATAAAGGTTTTGGACAAAGAGGTGTTGAGCAAGCATTGCGAAAGCTATACGGGCATTCTGGAATCTTGTGTTCACAAGGGCGACTGCGGAATCAGGCCGGTGATCGTCGGCCTGCACGAGATCGTCGAGCACGCCCTATCACAGATCTCGCTGGCACAGCTAGTCGGCACAGAAAGCTCGGTAGGCGAAATGTTTCACCAGATACGCGGCATTCACCGAACGATAGAACCGCAGAACGCCGGAAGGAATTAGCCACGAATTGAACAAATTACACTAATTTGTTCTTCTTTTCATTTGTGATATTCGTGCAATTTGTGGCGGATTAAAATATATGTCAACAGCAGCAGAATTACTGACAAATCGGGAATACAAATACGGTTTTGTCACCGATATCGAAACGGAAACGATCGCCAAAGGATTGTCCGAGGACACCGTGCGGCTTATTTCATCGAAGAAGAACGAGCCCGAATGGCTGCTCGAATTTCGGCTGAAGGCTTTTCGCCAATGGCTGAAAATGACGCAGCCGGACAATTGGGCGAATTTCGATTATCCGAACATCGATTTTCAGAACATTTCATATTATTCGGCGCCGAAGCAGAAGGAAAAAAAGGCGAGTTTGGATGAGGTCGATCCGGAATTGATACGCACTTTCGAGAAGCTCGGCATTCCGATCACCGAGCAGAAAATGCTGGCGAATGTGGCGGTCGATGCCGTGTTCGATTCGGTTTCGGTGGCGACGACGTATAAGAAAAAGCTTTTGGAAGCGGGCGTCATCTTTTGCTCGTTTACCGAAGCGGTTGCCGACTATCCCGAACTTATCAAGAAATATCTTGGCTCGGTTGTGCCGTCGAATGACAATTATTATGCGGCACTGAACGCCGCCGTGTTTTCGGACGGCTCGTTCGTATTCATCCCGAAAGGCGTTCGCTGCCCGATGGAGCTATCGACGTATTTTCGTATTAATACGCAGGACGCAGGGCAGTTCGAACGGACGCTGATCGTCGCCGAGGAGGGCGGTTTCGTTGCCTATAATGAAGGCTGCACGGCACCGCAATTCGATACGAATCAGCTTCACGCGGCGGTCGTCGAGCTGGTCGCTCTGGACAACGCAGAGATCAAATATTCGACGGTGCAGAACTGGTATGCGGGCGACGAAACAGGCAAAGGCGGCATTTATAATTTCGTGACGAAACGCGGAGCGTGCCGCGGCGTAAGCTCGAAGATCTCGTGGACGCAGGTCGAGACCGGTTCGGCGATCACCTGGAAATATCCGAGCGTCATCCTGCAGGGCGATAATTCGATCGGAGAATTTTACTCGGTCGCACTGACAAACAACGCCCAGATCGCCGACACCGGCACGAAGATGATACACCTCGGCAAAAACACGAAATCGACGATCATCTCGAAAGGAATTTCCGCCGGAAAATCGAACAACTCGTATCGCGGTCTGGTAAAAATAATGCCGAAGGCGGAAGGAGCCCGAAACTACACACAGTGCGATTCAATGCTCATCGGCGGCAAATCAGAGGCAAACACATTCCCCTACATTGAGGTAATGAATGCCACAGCCAAAGTTGAGCACGAAGCCACCACCTCAAAGATCAGCGAGGACCAGCTTTTCTATCTCCAGCAACGCGGCATCTCGCAGGAAGACGCGGTTTCGTTGATCATCAATGGTTTTTGCAAGGAAGTTTTTCGAGAATTGCCAATGGAATACGCAGTCGAGGCGACTAAGTTGTTGGGATTGAAATTGGAAGGAAGTGTCGGCTAAATGATAAAAAGTTTCGCCGACAAGGAAACGGAAAAAATATTTAACCGTGAGTTTTCTCGAAAATTACCAAATGATATTCAACGAATTGCCCGTCGGAAATTGGAAACATTGGACGCGTCGGAGAATCTGAGCGATTTGCGGATTCCGCCATCGAATCGGCTGGAAAAACTAAATGGAGAGCGCAGTCATCAGCACAGTATTCGCATTAATGACCAATGGCGGATTTGTTTTGAATGGCGAGATGAAAGTGCTCATGACGTTGAGATCATTGATTATCATTGAGGTTTGAACATGCGAAAACTAGAACCAATTCATCCGGGCGAAATTTTGTTGGAAGAATTTTTGCTGCCAATGAATATCAGCCAGCCGCGCCTTGCCGACGATACGAAAATTTCCGTTGAAGAAATTACCGCAATAATCGAAGGCACAGGGCCGATTACACCGAACGCGGCCCTTCGACTTTCTTTGTATTTTGGGCTTTCGGAACGATACTGGCTCAATCTGCAATCGCGTTATGATCTTGAAACTGAAAAGGAAAGGGTTGCCGATAACCTGAGAAAAGAGGTGCGAGTATTGCAGGCAGCATAGTCTGTTTCTGACGAATGAGAAAAATTCAACCCGAAAATCAGCCTCAGCCGAAAGGGCATTATTCGCCGGGGATCGTTCATAACGGGCTCGTTTATGTTTCGGGGCAATTGCCGATGGATCTGGTGACGCGCGAGCCTTTTACGGGTTCGATCGAGGAGCAGACGGAGCTTTCGCTGCGAAATGTCGAGGCAGTTTTGCATGGGGCGGGCAGTGATCTGAATCATGTTATTCAGATGACGATCTATGTTTCGGACATGGAGCTTTGGGGCCGGGTGAATGAAACTTATGCCCGCGTGATGGGCGAGCACCGTCCGGCGAGGGCGATGATCCCGGTGAAGGAACTGCATTTTGGGACGCAGATCGAGATACAGGCGATAGCGGCGGTCATAGATTAAGAATGCAATATTTTGGTATCGATTGGCTGGCGACGCTTTCTGGGCTGACCGGCGTTTATTTGATCGGCAGCAAGAATAAATATGGTTTCCTGATCATGATGATAGCGAGCCTTAGCTGGATGACGGTCGGTTTTATGATCGACAGTTTAGCGCTGATCCTCGGCAGTGCGGTGTTCTTTTCGCTGCATGTGCGCGGTTGGCTGAAATGGAAGAAAGACGCCGAGGCTGATATCGCAGTTGGATAAGAATATGAAGTTTGAGATTTTTCAGGTCGATGCATTTACATCAAAGCCGTTTGGCGGCAATCCGGCGGCGGTCGTTCCTTTGACGGAATGGCTGCCGGACGAGACGATGCTGAAGATCGCGGCCGAGAATAACCTTTCCGAGACCGCTTTTTTTGTGAAGGAAGGCGAGGCTTATCACATTCGATGGTTCACGCCGACAATTGAAGTGAATTTGTGCGGCCACGCAACGCTGGCCAGTGCTCACGTTATTTTTAACTGTTTGAATCTGGAAGAAAGTTACGTCAAATTTCATTCAGACCGTAGCGGTGAATTGGCTGTGGCGAAAGACGGCGATCTGATGATTTTGGATTTCCCGAGCTATCCGATGAATGCGATTGAGCAAAGCGATGAACTCGCCCAAGCCGTCGGCAAAATTCCGCTGCGGATGTGGGAATCGCAGGGCAATATGGTGTTTTTGCTGATGGAGAGCGAGAGCGATATCAGGGCGCTCGAACCCGATCAGGCGGCACTGGCGAAAATTGAGTTTGATGAGGTGATAGTAATGGCTCCTGGCGACCGTTCGGATTTTGTCTCGCGGATGTTCGCTCCGCGGATCGGCATTCCGGAAGATCCGGTGACCGGTGCGATCCATTGCAGCCTTATTCCGTATTGGGCGGAGCAGTTGGGCAAAGACAAATTGTTTGCCAGGCAGGTTTCAGAACGCGGCGGCGAGCTATTTTGCGAATTAAAAGGCGACCGCGTGAGAATCGGCGGAAACGCAACGCTTTATTTGAAGGGCGAAATCTATGTCTAAAATTGCGATAGTCATTTTCGATAGATTTACCGACATCGACCTGTGGCTGATGTGGGATTTGCTCAATCGTGTCCGTGTTGCGGATTGGTCGGTGAAAATTTTGGGAGATAACGGATCGCATTTGTCCGCGACTGGAATTTCGGTTGCAACACAGGGACGAATTGAGGAAGCGAATGACGCAGATGCCGTGCTTTTTGTTAGTGGGCAAGGAACGCGTGACCGGATTGCGGATGCTGATTGGCTGGCAAAATTCGATTTGAATTCTGAAAGGCAGATGATCGGATCAATATGTTCGGGTGCATTGATATTGGCCAAACTCGGGTTTTTGGAAGGGAAAACGGCGACGACTTATCCGACTACCAAATCGGCACTCGAAGCCCTCGACATAGAAGTTGTAGAAAAACCGTTTGTTGCACACGGAAATGTTGCCACCGCCGGCGGGTGCCTTGCCCAGCAATATTTGATCGGCTGGGTGGTTGAAAAATTGGCGGACAAATACTGGAGCGATTTGATCGTCAAGGCGATACAACCGGTGGGCGAGGGATTGTTTTTCGAGGACGCTGAGGAGTTGGCGAAGTTGTATTTGCCTAGGGTAAACGCAGCGCAAATCTAGGTAGTTATAAATGAGAATGCACACGAAAGATGCACAGGCGACGACGACTCCGCAATTGGCTCTAGAATATTTGCGTGAGGGGAATTACCGATTTGTTAACAACCTGAAAAGTAACCGTAATCTGCTTCAGCAGGTTAATGAAACCGTCGATGGGCAATTTCCCTTCGCGGCTGTTTTGAGCTGCATCGACAGCCGTACGTCCGCCGAACTTATTTTCGATCAGGGCCTCGGCGAAATTTTCAGCATTCGGATCGCGGGCACTGTGATAAACGAAGATATTTTGGGGAGTATGGAGTTCGCCTGTAATCTTGCAGGTTCCAAGCTGCTAGTCGTGCTCGGACACACTAAATGCGGAGCCATTCGCGGGGCGTGCGACAACGTTCAAATGGGAAATCTTTCGACGCTGCTCAATAAAATTCAGCCGTCAGTCTATTACGAGCGGACGGTTACCGAAAACCGTAATTCGCAAAACGCGGAGTTTGTTGAGAAGGTTTCGCGGATTCAGGTTAAGCGAAGCGTTGAAAATATTATCGAGCAAAGCGTAGTGCTCCGCGAGATGATCGAGAAAGAACAGATCGCCCTTATCGGAGCGATCTATGATATTGAAACCGGACTGGTGGAATTTTTGGATGAGACTTTTATGTTTGGCAAGATAAGGCATTTTTATCTTGATGTCGGCGACGAAAACGGTCAGGCAAAGGTTTTAACACTTAATTAGCTGCGGTAAGGGAAATAAATTGAAATGTTATTAGAAGTTAAAGATCTCCATGCCGGAATCGAAGGCAAGGAAATATTGAAGGGCCTGAATTTACAGGTCAACAAAGGCGAGGTTCACGCCATCATGGGACCGAACGGGTCGGGCAAATCGACTTTGTCGAAGGTTTTGGCCGGGCATCCGACCTATGAAGTGATCTCCGGCGAGGTGCTTTATGAAGGCAAAAATCTGCTCGAACTCGAACCGGACGAACGTGCCCGCGAAGGCGTTTTTATGGCGTTTCAATATCCGGTCGAGGTTCCGGGCGTTTCTAATTCGCAGTTTTTGCGGCTCGCTTATAACGAGAAGAT
Organism: Pyrinomonadaceae bacterium; assembly: GCA_014379075.1. Lineage (GTDB taxonomy): Bacteria > Acidobacteriota > Blastocatellia > Pyrinomonadales > Pyrinomonadaceae > OLB17. The sequence continues at coordinate 6,429 of JACMMN010000436.1, forward strand.
GAAGCA
>JACMMN010000437.1 GCA_014379075.1 Pyrinomonadaceae bacterium
TCACCGGGTTTTCCCAGGGCATTCCTTTAAATTCCCAGTTCGTGAACCACAGCTCTTCCGTCGCTCCGGCCATGCTTTCCAGATTGTACACACCCGCGTGCGACACCAGCGTCTTAAATTTGAACCGCGGATCGTTATTGTGCCCCAGGATCCAATCGACCATGTAGCCGCCGTAGCTCGCACCGGCGGCCCCGATACGGTTTTTGTCGATGTACGGTTTTTTTATCATCTCGGCGACGCCGGTCTTAATATCGACAAACGCCTTGCCGCCCCAATCCGCGGAAACGTCGTCGACGAACTTCTGCCCATAGCCGGTCGAGCCTCGCTGGTTCGGCATGAAAACGACATATCCGGCGTTTGCAAAGATCTGGGGGTTCCAGCGGTAACCCCAATTATCACTCCACGCGCCCTGCGGCCCGCCGTGGATCAGCACGATCATCGGATATTTTTTGGACGCGTCGAAATTCGCGGGCTTGACGATAAATCCATGCAGCGGAGCCTGCAAAGCGCCTTTCCATTCGATCTCTTCAGCCTTCGTCAGATTTAGATTTGGGCTCGCCGTGACAGTCGAAAGTCCGCTTCCGTCGGTTCCCGCACGCATTATTCCGGCCGGCGAAGTCATAGAGCTCGATGAAAAAACAAGCATTCCGTCCCGGGAAACATTAAGGCTCCCCGCCGAAACACCGCAGACGATCTGTTTTACATGCGTCGCGATACGAAGCCGAAGATCCGGCTCGACCGGCACGCTGTATATCGGCGAGCGGCCTTTAGTTCCGGCCGCAAAATAAACCGTTTTGTTGTCCGGCGAAATCGCCATCTCGTCTACCTGCTGATCGAATCCTCGTGTCAATTCGACCGTTTCGCCCGTCGAGCGGTTATAACGCATGATCCGCCATCGATCGGCCTCAAATGTCGCCGTCGCCTGCGAGCGGAACAAAATATATTTGCCGTCCGATGTATAAACCGGAGCTGCGTCATAACCTTTATTATTGACCGTGATATTCTTCGCGGCACCGCCGCTCAAAGGCAAAACGTAAATATCGCTGTTCGTCGAAATGGCTTCGACCTTGTCGGGATTTCGCAAATACACGATCTCGCGCCCGTCCGGCGAAAACGCGTAATCCGTTCCGGTCGAAGCACCGTAAGGCGGCGAATCGAAATCGCCGGGTGTCAGGTCGCGTGCTGCTCCGCCGTCTCTTGCGACTACAAAAACGTGTGCCCGCTTGCGGTTGCGCCATTCGTTCCAGTGTTTGAACAGCAAGCGGTCGGTGACTTTTGCCTGGACTTTGCTTCCTTCAACACGAGCGTCTTCCGCCGCATTACAGGCATCGTTCGTACATTCCGGATAAACTTCAGAGCTGAACGCGATCCATTTGCCGTCCGGCGCCCAGACCGGATTTCCGGCGCCGCTTGATATCGCGGTCACCTTTTCTTTATCGCCGCCGTCTTCTTCCATCGTCCAGATCTGCCCTCCGGTCGTAAACGCGATGTGCCTGCCGTCCGGCGACCAACGCGGGCTGCTGCTGGAGCTTGTCCCGTCCGTCAATTGTTTTAGGTCCGAGCCATCAGGTTTGACCTTGTAAATTTGCGTAAGCGTGCGGTTCGCGGCCTTATCAACAGTACCGATCGTAAATGCGACCGTTTTGCCGTCAGGTGAAAGCTGCGGATCGCCGACGCGTTTGACGTTCATCATGTCGTCGAACGAAAACGGTGCCTGTGCTCGCGCACCAATGAACGCGAACGTAACCAGCAGAAGTGCAAATAGAATGCGGTTCATAAATAGTTCCTCTGAATTAAAATGGAATAGCTTAAACATTATCTCATAGAATTTTGAAGTTTAACGGATTTAAAGTAGCAGTCAGGCTTCTGCCCCGGGATGCGACTGAAAAACCTCAAACTAACGCCCGCTGCCCCAAATAAATATCACTCCGGATTTTTAGCTATTATACTTGACATGTCAACTATTGACTACTAAGATAGTTTTAAATGTCAAAGAACGATCAAGATTCGCGGCCTAACGAGAAGAAGCCGGCCCGGCCTTCGAAGGGCGGAATCGCTTACGTCAATCTGCTGCGTGCGGCGGACGGGGTAAAGGCGTATTTCGAAACCATAATCGCGCCGTTCGACATTACCGGCCAGCAATATAATGTGCTTAGAATTCTGCGCGGGGCCGGTGAATACGGCCTGCCTACGCTGACGATCGCCGAACGGATGATCGAGCGCGATCCGGGAATTACAAGGATGATCGACCGTCTCGAAGCGAAAGGATTGGTTTGGCGGGAGAATTGTCCGAACGACCGCCGGCGTATTTACTGCCGGATCACGGAGAAGGGAATGGATCTTCTCGAGCTACTTGACGAGCCGGTGGACGAAACGAACGCCGCTTTTCACGGCCTGACCGCAGCGGAACTTGCACAGTTAACCGTTCTGCTCGAAAAGGTACGGAAGGTTCACGAAACGAAGTAGGAGATATCGAACAATATGGCTGAGTTAAATAACACGTTTTATTCAAATTGGACGCCGCGAGTTTTAAGTATATTGCGGATCATCACCGGTTTTTTGTTTTTATGGCACGGAAGCCAGAAACTATTCGCGTTTCCGCCCGACACTTCGGGCATGATGCCCAGTCCGCTTCCGCCGATTATACTGATCGCCGGAATTTTGGAATTTTTCGGCGGCCTGCTTATTTTATTTGGCTTGCTTACGCGTCCCGTAGCATTTTTATTGTCGGGCCTTATGGCCGTCGCTTATTTCATGGGCCACGGGCTCCTCGCTTTTCTGCCCCTGCAAAACGGTGGGGAATTGGCGGTTTTGTATTGTTTCGTATTTCTTTTCTTCTCGGTAGCAGGCGGAGGCGAATGGAGTTTGGACAGACTGATTTGGAAAAGAGAAAGTTAAGGGTTTGATATGAAGTCAGGTCCTCAACGCCGCGTCAGCGGGAAATGAGTTTAGCCGTGGGAAATAAGTATCGTCGCGTCAGCGACGAGTGATAATTTGGCGTATTTTTCATTTGTCGCTGACGCGACAAAACGTGATGCTTTTGTTTTCCGTGTCTTGAAAGACACGGCTAAATTCATACTATCGCTACGCGATAAGTCAGAACGTAAGATCGTTTAATCGGAGGAGTAATCATGAATATCGTAACAGGAGCAACCGGCCAGACCGGTTCCGTAGTAGCTAACACATTGCTGGAAAAGGGTTTACCCGTGCGGGTGATCGTACGGAGCGAGGAAAAAGGGAAGCCGTGGAAGGATCGGGGAGCTGAAGTAGCGATTGCCGATGTGCAGGACGCGGATGCATTAACCGGGGCTTTTGAAGGCGGAAAGGCACTTTATTTAATGATTCCGCCAAATTATCAGTCGGAAGACCTGATGGCCGAATCCGATATAGCCATCAAGGCTTTTCAAATCGCGATCAAAAACTCTTCATTGGAAAAACTGGTCGTGCTTTCTTCGATCGGAGCCCAATTGCCAAGCGGCACCGGCCCGGTCGTTTCGCTGCACAGGCTCGAACAGGCATTACAGGATTCAGAAATTCCGGTGACTTTCCTGCGTCCGCCGAGCTTTATGGAGAATTGGACGCCTGTACTCGATACCGTAAGGTCCGAAGGCGTTTTGCCGAGCTTTCATCTTCCGCTCGACGAAAAAATTCCGCAGATCTCGACGGACGAGATAGGACGTATCGCAGCCGAAGAAATGCAGGAATATACCGAAGGCATAAAGGTCAGGGAACTTGCGGGCATTTTCTATTCGCCGAACGATGTCGCCGAATCGTTTTCGAGAGTTTTGGGAAAACCGGTGACGGCCGTTCCAGTGCCGGAGGAGCAATGGCTCGATATTCTAACAACCTACAGCAGCCCGCGCAATGCCGAAATAATGTACGAACTTTTCGAAGGTATGAATTCCGGGCGTCTCACCTTTGAAACGGAAAACCCGCTGCAAGGTACCGTAACTATTGACGATTATGCTGGGAAAGCATTGAAAGTGCGTGCGGCACACGGATCGAATTGAAGCAATGAATAATAAACCTAGAATACTGGCTTTCACTGGAAGTTTACGCGAAAGCTCATACACCAAACGGGTGGTCCAAACAGCACTCAGAGGAGCCGAAAACGCGGGAGCCGATGTCACGTTTGCAGATCTGCGCGATTATCCGATGCCGCTATTCAATTCGGACGATGAGGAAACCAGCGGCCTGGTCGAAAATGCCCTTCGTTTTCAGGAACTTTTGGCCGCCCATGACGGTTTTTTGATTTCCTCACCCGAATACAACGGTTCGGTCACGGCCGCGTTCAAAAACGCCATCGATTGGGCCAGTCGTTCGGGCGGGCCGTTCAAGAGAAGCGATATTTTCACCGGAAAATTTGCGGGTATTATGACAGCATCGCCCGGTTCATTCGGCGGTATCAGGGCTCTGCCGCATGTGCGGGGAATATTGATGAGCGTCGGCGTCAATGTATTGTCCGAAGAATACGCGGTATCCTTTGTCGCCGACAAACTCGACGCGAACGGCGATCTTACCGAAGAAAAAACGAAACGAAATCTGGAAGGACTTGGTGCGGCACTGGTCAATATTATTTTAAAGACAAGTGAAGCGAAAATTACTGCGACCGCAACCAGCTAGAAGAAATCATATAAGGAGAAATAAAAAATGAGTGTGCGGCTTTTTACAAAAAATGATGCGAAGTTTTATCAATACAAAGATCATGAGATCTACGTCGGCGATGTTCTGGATTCATCAAACAGCGAATCGATGAGCGTCGGTTTTTATAAAAATAAAATAAAGGGCGAGAAAAACGAATGGGTCGTCACATATGACGAAGCGCTTATCGTAACGAAAGGAGCCTTGACCATTCGCTATGAAGACGACAAAACGGTTACGGCAAAGGCCGGCGAGGTAATTTTCCTGACCAAAGGCACAAAACTAGCCTACGAGGCCGGCGAGGACGACACGGAAGTCGTTTACGTTTCGTATCCGCACTGGATGGACGCGCAAACGAAATCGGAGCATGCTCATTTGCTCGATTCTTATCAGCCGGTCTAAGCTGTCATAAAAAACTATGCCTGAATGGTCGACTCCTGTCTCTCTTTGCTATCGCTGCGACCTCAATTAATCGACATTGAACGAGGAGCTAGATTGCTCTGGGCGCTCCTCAAACAACCTCTGCATTTGCGGTTTACTCGTTCGATTGCTACGCTGAACATAATACAAGTTCTTTGGATCTTGGGCTTTTGGACTCATTATGAACCGACCACCACCATATTTCCCGCAAAACCAGCTCTCGCCCCCGGACGAGAACCGTTACAAGAAATTCAAATTCGTCGTAGCCGGGCTGATCCTCCTTCTTATCGCCATTCTCGTCGGCGCCGGTTTCGGCATTTACTATCTCGTCCGATGGCTTTTCTAGGAACGTTCTCCGGCCAAAATTTCCGGCCTGAAACATCTAACATTTTCGATTTTCGTTTGATACTTAGATCCGAATGATGCGAATGATTTGGATAAATGGAATGATTTGATCGAATGGAATGATCTGGAAGGATCGAAAGGCAAGCGGACCTTCGACCAATCCCTCTGAGAACCTCTATCAATCTAAGCCTCAACTCGACCTCAGATCGAAATACGTGATACTGAAAATCGTTTTTTGCGATTGTTGGAAA
>JACMMN010000438.1 GCA_014379075.1 Pyrinomonadaceae bacterium
GCCAGCGTTGACAAAAGCACGGGGAAAAGGCGGAGCCAGAAAACGCTTTCGCCGCCTACGCCGATCCATACTTTCAAAAGCGCATAAAAAAGAGGCGGGTGGATGAGGTCTTGTGCAACAAACCAAAACAATTCGTCCCACGAATGCCCGGCGGCTTGGACGCTGAATATCTCGTCAAACCACAGACACGACGCAGTTACACCCCAAAGTCTGATCAGAATATAACCCAGACAAATCGACGGGATAATGATTGTTCTTAATTTTTGAATCAGCGTCATCTGGGGTAAGCCGGACGGTACGATTTTGCTCTAGGTGAGCTTATCATTTACTCGAGAACGGTCCGTTATTGATACTCCGAATCTCCTGCGAAATATCTTCGTCTATCTGATAGATCCGTACGGAAATGACTCCGCCGGCTTTGATCTCGGCAACCGGCACCGCAGACTTTTTCAAATACTGCGTAACCTCGTCGTTGCTAAAATAACGACGCCCCTCGGCGATAGGAATAAAATCTCCTGCTTTAAGGTTCGCCAACGCATTCTTATCGGAAAGTGAAACAAATGCAATATCGCTGCGGCCCGCCATTTCAACGTAATGCTGGAAAACGTACGGAGTTTCACTTGCTATCGACGCGCCGGGCTGAGCAAGAGCGGCAATCTTGACGGCTGCATCCCGAGTGCTCATATCGTAAAACTCATCATGCGGAAAGAAAGAGCCTTTTCCCATGTAGGCAATGCCAGTAGAATTCGTAAAGAGCCTAAAATGAGGAGACGCGGCAAGCGACAGAGAGCCTATCCAAATCAAAAGTCCCAATATCAAGATCGGAATAGCTGCCGGACTATACTTTATCGATTTCAGCCATTCGGTAATGTACACAAATCCCACAGCCGCTACGATGAAGATCACCGGTTGAGCGACGGTATAATACCTGGTGAATTTTCCGCCAAGTACCGCGAAGGGCAAAAACCAAAAAAGCATCCAAAAGAAAAGAAAATACCGTCCGTCGCCGAGTTTCTTATTAAACGCAAGCGGTAATCCGATGAGGAACAAAATCAAAGTAACCAGCGGAGTTTTGACGAATATGAAAACAAAATAAAAAGTCCAGGGAACACCGCTCAGCCATTTCGTCATCTGGTTTGGATACAGATGTCCCATAAATTCATACGCATCGTGCCCGATTCTTTTCTCAGTAAGAAATTGGATCATCTGCCTCCAGGTTTCGGGAACGAGAAGGGTCGGATTACAAATTATGAATGCAACCGCCATGACCCCGAAAAATGCCAGCCAGCGTAATTTGCCGAGCCGCCATTTCGTCGCCGGGATCGTCTGAAAAATATTGTAATATGCGGCTGAAATGCCGATTAGATGAGGCAGGTATTTAGAGGCGACCATCGCCCCAAAAGCCGCCGCGGCCGCAAAATAATAGATCACGGGATTTCCCTTCCCCGTTTCCGCAACGCTCTGAGAGCGCATCCAGAAAACGTTTGCTAGAAGAAAGAAAAATAACAAAAAACTGTCCTCTTTTGCGATGCGGTCGAAGCCTATCGCGTTGGGATCGACGGCGTAGAGCATAGCCGAGATGAGTCCGATGAAGCTCCCAAATAATTCATTGACCAGAAAATAAAGAAGCAAAGCCGAAAAAGCGCCAAACAAAGCAGTCGGAAAACGCAGAGCCGCTTCCCCGGAAATTTGCAGTTCCGGCAGCCAACCATTTAATTTTTCCGAGCCGATGACACTCATCGTCTGCATCCCTTTCATCAGAAAAGGGTGTTCCCCGTTGCGTCCCGACAAACCGTCGGCGCGATATTCCTGTACAGTTTGAAGCTTGTTTAGCTCGTCCTCGCTCAGGCTTTCCGCACCCAAATTCCACACTCGCAATCCTAATCCGAATATAACAATACACGCCAAAAAACAGACGATGGCAACGCCGTTTGGGGTAAACGGGGAATTCTTCGCAAAGCATTCAGGAAAAATTCCGGCGGTTGTTGGGGGCAATGTATTGTCGAACAAAATTATTTATCCAGGTTTTTGATTTCGAAATTTACGCACGCGACAAGGCGTTGGCAATACTCACCTCTGATATGATACTTTTCGCAAATGAGTCGAATTTTCCTTAGAACATTGACGGGTGTTTTATTTGCAATTTGGTTCGGTTTGGTTCTCTATGGCAAAGGCGGATTTGTGCATATTTTGCTCTTAAATGCGATCACTATCGGCGTGGTGGAAATAGCATGTACATACCGCAGCAAAGTAAAAGTAACGCCCTAAACCGTTTCCGCTTCCCGGCTTCCGGATTTCTCCACATTTTCCGTGATCGTTCGCCAGATCAGGATCAATATGCCGACGGCCGCCCAAGAAAGCATCGCTCCCCGCCTGACCAATGCGAGAGCCACGCCGGTCGCCGCCGTAAAACCGAGGATCTGCAGTATCACGCCGCCGCCACCTTCATAGATACCCAAATTGCCGGGAATGAAGCTAAATGAAAAATTTATTATTTTGGTTAGCGATTCGATCATATATGCCGTGGCGACCCCGGGCTTAAAACCGAGCAAACTGAGTACGAACATAACTTCAATAACGCTCAATGCATGCGCAAAAAAATTGATCCCGAGCATGGAATAAAATGCATGGCGGCGGGTAGCATAAAATTCCAGTACACTGGTTTCCAGCCGGATGAAATGCTCCTCCCTTTTGACGAGAAAATTGGGAACCCATCTGGCGTGTCCGTATTTTCTCAAAATATGCGACATCGGCTTAAATTTGTGTTTTGCAAGCATTACCAAGCCGAAAATAGCGAGACACATAAGTCCGGCAACGATCAAAAGGGCGCCCGAAACTGCTTTATCGCCGTGGCCAAATGTATAGAGCATCATGCACGCTCCGCTCAAAATCACGAGAATCACCGAAATGCCGTAAATCAGATTGTCAACGACAATTGTAGCGACACGATCCGCAAGCGACAGGCGATTTTTTAGGAGTGCCGCTTTCGTCGCCTCGCTTACCAGAGCTCCCGTAAATGTAACGATGCCTGCCGCCTCCCCACCCAAACGGGCAGCAACGGCGTCGCGATACTTAAAATCTCGCTGCCGGTTCGGAACCGCCATATAAACACTTAGGGCTCGCAATAAATGCCTTGAGCCATTCAGCGCAATAATCACTAAAAAATACCAGCCGATCTTGCTTAGAGAGGCCAGAATTGCATGAAAGCCGGCCTTGTAGATCACCACGCTCAAAAGCCCGATGCCAAAAACGACCGCAAAACCTTTCAACGCCAGGGAAGAGCGGCCTTTTTTCTTTATGATTATCGGCTGGCTATCGGAAATGGTCTCAACATTCATCGGCGGATTTAATACTTGGCTTAGGTCAAAAAATTATAGCAGAATACCATCGCACAGCTTTCCGTCAATACTGGTATAAAAAAGCGGTACCTGTTTGAACGTATCCGTGTCGCGGCAATATGAAAGGCAATGGTCGTAGGGTTTGGAATAAATGTGAATACTTACTGCTCGGCCGTCGAACTCAGCCAGATTTAATATCTGGTGCACCGGCTCCTCCAGTTCGACCTTTGCGGCTATACAGTCCGAAAGATCGAAGGTGTCGGTTTTGGCTAACTTGCAATAGCCTCTGTCTTCGTCGATCTCGACAATTGCAAAATTCTGCCCGCGAAGTTTGCCGACCGGAACGGTCATCCAGCAGCGCTGCTCGGAATGATTATGAACCCGCGACACCTGGCCCTTTTCCCAGCAGATCGCCATCGCTTCGAACCGCTCATCCTTATATATAAGATTCCGCGTGTAGCAGTCATCGCTCCAAAACAGAAATGGCTGAATCGATTCGACCTCGACCGGATTTTCGCTTAGAAATTGATAAACGTTGTCGCAGACAAATTCCTCATTTGGAATTGCGCGAAGACCCTCGATCAATGCGGTTATGTTTACTTTCTGCATTTAACTAAACGATTAAGACTCTCAAAGTCGACGAATTTCAACCGTCGACTGCGGCTTATAGCCGCCCTATTTGCGGAAAAAGCTATGCTTTTCCGAAGATTGTGTGAAAGCTTCGCGGCTATGCCGCCGCTCTTTTGCGCAATCAAATCGGCGGCATAGCCGCAGGATAATTTCAAAGCTAACCGGAAAAGCAGAGCTTTTCCGCAAATAGAAGGGCACAGCCCGAAGACCTGTTGCTGGCTAAAACTGACAATTCAACATCTCAAAGAGTGTGCCCAAATTATAAATTCAACAGTCAGAAAAAAATGAAGGAGCCTAATTCCCCTGAGCCTTCTTCAAAAACTCAACAAATTCCGGCACATTTCGAGTCAGCCCAGGAAACGTCGCGATAGCTTTTCCATTCCCGTCCATGATCGCGTAATAAGGAAGCGCCACAGTCCCGAACATATCCTGCTCCATTTGCTGCTGTTTTTCGTAAATTTCGCCTTCGCCATCCGTGTAAAGGCGAACCAGTACCATTTTACTCATTTCCGCTTCGACTTCAGTTTTTGGAAAAACGTTTGCTTCCATCCAACGGCAATTGGTACACGTATAGCCGGTGAAATCGATAAAAACCTTTTTATTCTCAGCTATTGCTTTTGTCAACGCAGCGTTATAATCATTCGTTATCCAGCTTAATTCGTCAGATTTTCCGCCTGACAGCCGCGATGATGACGAATTCAGATCGGGCGGCAAAAACGCTTCCAGTTCACCAAGTTTTGCACCAAAAAGGCCCGTAATCAAGTAGAAGCTTATCGCAAGACTCGAAATCGCCGAAACGAGACGCATTGCACCGATGCGTTCCGGTTTCGAATCGTGCGAAAGCTGGAACTTACCTAGTAAATAAAGCGAAAGAATAATGCCGATAGCGATCCAGATCGCCAGCACCACATCGCGGGTGAAAATTCCCCATCCCCAAACAAGATCGACATTAGATAGGAACTTCATTGCCGCCGCAACTTCCAGGAAACCCATCGCGACCTTGACCGAATTCATCCAGCCGCCCGCCCTCGGAAGCTGCGAAGCAAGCTGCGGAAGCAATGCAAGTCCGAAAAACGGTAGAGCAAAGACGGTCGAGAAAGCAAGCATTCCCAGCAGCGGCATCTGCCAATCACCCTGCGACGCGGAAACAAGGATCGTTCCTACGAACGGCGAAGTGCAGGTAAACGAGGTCAACGTAAACGTCAATCCCATTAACAACGCACCGATCACGCCGCTGCCTTCGCCTTCGCGGCTGCGCGTCAGGCTGTCGAGCTTTGTCAAAATCCCGGTCGGAATTGTTATCTCATATGCGCCGAAGAGGTTGAATGCAAAGAAGAGAAATATGCCCGTGATAAGTAGGTTTATCCATGGATTTGCGGCAAAAAGATTTATGCCCGCCGCACCGACAAAAATCGCAAGCAGCATTCCGACCAGCGTAAATGTGCCGATTATTCCTATCGAATAAACGCTTGCCAGCTTTATCGCCTTCGAACGGTCGCCCGACGAATGGTTCGTAAAATACGAAACCGTGATCGGGATCATCGGAAAAACGCATGGCGTAAGCAAAGACAACGCTCCCAGTCCCGCGGCGAGCCAAAGAAAAGCCCAAAGATCGTTCGGCAGCTGGCTGTTTATGGTTTGTGTTTGGATCGGTCGGTTTTCTGCTTGCTGATTGCTGACTGCTGATTGCTGACCGCTTACTGCTGTCCGCTTCACATCTTCCGAGCCTGCGAATGAAACTCTGACCGTTTTCGGCGGCAAACAAAATGTATCGTTGCAAAGTTGATATCGGACATCGACCGCCAGGCTATCCGTCGAAGCATCTGCCGTCGCCCTCAACGTCAAGCCGAATTCCGCTGCGTTCTTAAAAAACTTTGTTTCGAGGGGTTTGCCGTTGACAACAAAATTCGGGTCAGGCTGTATCAGCGGTTTCGGCGATTCGATATTTCCGGCTAGTTCGAACGGGCGGCCCTCGCTAACTATGATGGTCGTTGCGATCGGCCCGCCCACTGGTTGGTCCAGGGCATAAAGGTGCCAGCCTTCCTCGACCTGTGCCTTCAGCGTTGCTTTAGCCGTCTCGCCTGCCTTGACGGACTTTCCTTTCGTGTCCGATTCCAAACTCCATTTAGCGGGATTTTGGGCGAACACTGACAAGGGCAGTAACGCAAGCAGCAGGAAAAGTTTCGGGTAAATACTTCGCATCTCTCAATCCAATATTATTATCAATTCGGTTATTTCCACAACCGGCATTAATAAAGACCAAACTTACGTTTTGCACAAACATTCGTATGTCGCATATAATTGTGCTTTTACAACACTTTATTATTTTCAAATCGAGGCATTAGCGGAGGATTAGATTTTGCCAAAAACAGCGACAAGCCGTAAAACCGAACAGAAGTCGGAAAAGGCTTCCGGTAACCCAAGCAGTGAAACAGCGGACAGCACCGGCAGCAGTGATTTTGTCGATGTCGAGCTCGCGAAAGCCGAGTATTTGAAGCGGAGAAAGTCACAGCTCGAATCGATCAAAAAAACAGATAAAAAACTGCTTCGCGAGATGCTTTATCAGATGGTACTCGGACGTATTTTCGAAGAAAAATGCGCAGAAGTTTACCGCATGGGCATGATCGGCGGTTTTTGCCACTTGTATATAGGACAGGAAGCTATCGCCGTAGGTTCGATGATGGCTCTGCGGCCCGACGATATGGTTATTACGGCCTATCGAGACCACGTCCAGGCAATGGTCAAAGGCATGACGCCGGAATCTGTGATGGCTGAACTTTACGGAAAAGAAGGCGGATGCGTGAAGGGCAAAGGCGGCTCGATGCACATGTTTTCGAAGGAGCATCAGTTCTACGGCGGCCATGGCATCGTCGGCGGCCAGATCGGAGTCGGGACCGGTATGGCGTACGCCGCGAAATATAAGGGTACGGATCAGGTCACACTCTGCTTCTTCGGAGAAGCGGCGGTAAATCAAGGAATGTTTCATGAATCTTTGAATATGGCCGAGCTTTGGAAACTGCCCTGCATCTACATTTGCGAAAACAACCAGTACGGAATGGGAACATCGCAGTCCCGTGCGATGAGCGCAAGCAGTATCGCGAAAAAGGCGGATGCGTTTCACATGGCAAATGAATTTGTCGATGGAATGGACGTAATGGCCGTTCGCGAGGCTACACTCCGGGCAATCGAGCGTGCGAGAAAAGACGGCTCGCCGACGCTGCTTGAGATTCGCGCGTATCGATTCATGGGCCATTCGATGTCCGACCCCGGAAATTACCGGACCCGCGACGAGATCAAAAAATATCAGGAACGCGACCCGATCATTCTGTTCAAAGACAGTTTGAAAGAATCAAAGGTGCTGAGCGATAAGGATTTTGAACAGATCGAACAGGAAGCGATCGAGGCTGTCGATAAGGCGTTGAAGTTTGCGGAGGAAAGTCCTTTTCCGGCAGAAAGCGAATTATACACCGACGTTTATGCAGATTAGTGAAATCGCACAAGATTTAATTGGTTAGATAAAATTATGGCTGTTCTTACTATTCGCGATGCGTTGAATCAAGCACTGCGAGAAGAAATTCTTAGAGATGAAAAAGTTTTCGTAATGGGCGAAGAAGTCGCCGAGTACGACGGTGCTTATAAAGTCACACGTGGCCTTTGGAAGGAATTCGGCGACAAGCGCGTTGTCGATACCCCAATAACCGAATTAGGTTTTGCCGCCGTCGGCGTCGGAGCGGCGATGGCCGGGTTGCGGCCGGTGATCGAGTTTATGACCTGGAATTTTTCGATCCTCGCTGCTGATCAGATCATCAACCACGCCGCGAAAATGCTCTATATGTCCGGCGGGCAGTTCAATGTACCGATAGTTTTTCGCGGGCCGAACGGTTCGGCATATCAAGTTTCGTCCCAGCATTCACAGGCTCTCGAAGCGTTTTATGCCAATTTTCCCGGGCTGAAAGTTGTGATGCCGTCTACCGCCGCCGATGCCAAAGGGCTTTTGAAATCCGCGATTCGCGACAACAATCCGGTGCTGTTTCTCGAACAGGAAAGAATGTACGGAAACAAAGGCGAAGTTCCCGACGACGACGATTTCACGATCCCGCTCGGCTTGGCGGACGTCAAACGCGAAGGCACTGACTGCACTATCGTCGCGCGTTCGATGACCGTACCACTTGCTCTTCAGGCGGCAGAATTGATGCAAAAGGAATTCGATGTATCGGTCGAGGTAATCGATCCGCGAACGATCAAACCGCTGGATATCGACACGATCGTTACCTCCGTCAAGAAAACAAATCGTCTCGTCGTTGCCGAAGAATCGCACTATTTCGCCAGCGTCGGCGCCGAGATCTCGCATCAGGTAATGGAACATGCATTCGACTACCTCGACGCCCCGGTAAAACGCCTCTCTACCGCTGAAGCACCAAATCCGTACGCGAAAAATCTCGAAGCTCTGGCTCTGCCGGATGTCGCAAAGATTGTCGCGGCAGTGAAGGAAGTTTGTTATTTATAATTGTTAGTTTAATTTTATGGCGGAAAAATTCTTAATGCCGAAGCTTTCACCTACGATGGAAGAGGGCCAGATCTCACGTTGGGTCAAGAACGAGGGCGATGCCTTTGAGGCGAACGAAACGCTGGCCGAGGTCGATACCGACAAGGCCACGATGGAAATGACCGCGCTCAAAGGCGGCACGCTTCTCAAAATTCTAAAAGGTGCGGGCGAATCGGCCGCCCTAGGCGAAACCATCGCGATCACGGGTAAAGAAGGCGAAGATATTTCCGCACTTCTCAGCGAGGTGTCCTCAAACGGAGCAAAGACCCAACCACCAGCAGCAGAGGAGCAGCCGCCCGCATCCGAAGGTGAAGCAAAGGCTGAACCACCTGCGTCAGCGGGTGGTACGACGCCTAAAAGTGAGACCGCACAGGAACCGAAAGATCCCGAACCCCTCGCCCAACGTGACAACGGACGCTTGATCGTTTCGCCAATCGCCGCCCGAATGGCAGCGGATAATGGCCTTGACCTGAAATCCATCACCGGTTCCGGCCCGAACGGACGTATCATCAAACGCGATATCGAAGCGGCGATGGAGTCCAAAGTCCAAGATCCAAGGTCCAAAGCTTTTAAGCCGTCCACGGTCGTCGGAGCATCGCCGTTCCGCGATGAGAACACTTCGAAGATGCGGCAGATAATTGCCAGCCGCCTGGCCGAATCCATCGGCCCGATCCCGACGTTTTATCTGACCGTCGAGATCGAGATGGACAATGTCCTTGCGCTTCGAAAACAGATAAACGCCAATCTCGAAGACGATGAAAAGATCAGCGTCAACGACATAATCGTAAAAGTCGCGGCGACTTCGCTTATGAAACATCCGTTCGTCAATGCTTCTTATCAGGACAAAACTTTGCGTTTTTACGAACAGGCGGACATCGGCGTCGCTGTCGCGATTGACGAAGGCCTAATTACACCGGTCGTTCGCGGAGCTAATCTCAAAGGTTTTGCCGAAATTTCCGCCGAGATAAAAGACCTCGCCGCAAAAGCCAAAGCCAAAAAGCTTCAACCGGAAGAATACACCGGAGCGACTTTCTCGATCAGCAATCTCGGCATGATGGGAATTAAGGAATTCACCGCCATAATCAATCCGCCCGAAGCCGGAATCCTAGCCATCGGCGGAGCATCACCAACACCAGTAGTTCGCGACGGCCAGATAACGATCAGAAATATCATGAACGTTACAATGTCCTGCGACCACCGCGTCATCGACGGAGCGACAGGAGCCAAATTCCTGCAAACATTCAAACAAATGCTGGAAAATCCGGTGCTTATGCTGATGTAGAATTTTTGTCGGCAGCCCGGGAATAAACTGCCAGGTTTCAAATCGGGCCAACGACGCGATGATTGAACAGCCGATTGAGTCAAAATACGCACCTTATCTGGCCTTGATTTCCGTTCAGGCATTCTTCGGCTCTCTTCCGGTGATCGGGAAAGTAGTTCTGACGGTCATTCCGAGTTTTGCGTTGGTTGGCTTCCGGGTTGGCATTACCGCGCTGATCTTGTTTATTTTTCAATCGCTTCGGAAGCGGATCTGGCTTGAGCATCGCGGCGATTACTGGCGTCTGGCGTTATTGAGTTTGTTTGGCGTGACGATAAATCAGCTGCTGTTTATCGGCGGTTTGTCGCTGACAAAAGCATCAAACACTTCCCTTCTCGCGGTCACGATCCCGATATTTACACTGGCCGTGAGCGCGATAGTCGGCACGGAAAAGCTTCGGCTAGTAAAGGTGATAGGCATCGTTCTGGCGGCGATTGGCGTGATCTTTTTGATCGATCCGCGAAATGCTTCGTTTTCATCGGAAACGACAATGGGCGATATTTTGATCGTCCTTAATTCGCTTTCGTACGGGATTTACGTTGCAACATCAAAGAAAACGATCACTAGAAACGGAGCTTTCCGCTCGATGATGTGGATCTTTATTTTTGCAAGTGTTATTTGCGTTCCGCTCGGTGCGTTTTCACTTTCGACCATAGACATAAATGCCGTAAGCCCTTTAATATGGTGGCTCGTGCTGTATATCGCTATTGTTGCGACGGCCGCACCCTATCTATTTAATGCATGGGCGCTGGCACGTGTGAGTGCATCAACCGTCGCGGTTTTTATTTATTTGCAGCCGATAATCGGATTTATACTTGCCGTGATTTTTCTTGATGAGAAGATCGATCTGAAATTTGGCGTCGCCGCCATTTTGGTTTTCACCGGTGTGTTTCTAACCATCAGAAAATCGCCGCGGATCGATGTGCACGTAACCGCGTAAAGATTTCAGATTTTGCCCGCGAACGTGAGAGAAAAGACGCGAAAAGTATCTTTCTTCCTATTTCGCGATCTTTTGCGTATCTTCGCGGGCAAATTTCCTGATGCTTCCCTTTTGAAACTTAAAATGTAATTCTCCGTATTCAGAGCATCAAAGGTTCAAAGTCTATGGCAACGACAATAACGCAGAGCGAGAATCCGGAAACGAACGAAACTGTCCTCAGCATCGAGGGCGAAATGCTGCTGAACGATGCCCTGCTGCTTGAAAAGATCGCACTCGAAATGCAGGCCGAAAACGGCGCCGACATTGCGATCGACCTTGCCGATCTCGATTTTCTCGACAGCGAATCAGCCGCCGTTCTCAAACGCCTTTCGGACAAAAACGGATTCGCTATTAGAGGAATGGAA
>JACMMN010000439.1 GCA_014379075.1 Pyrinomonadaceae bacterium
ATAATGCGCGAAATCAATTGCCCGCTCTGCGTCGAATCGAAATACGAGATCGGCAGTCGCTCGATCCGCTTTTGCACCCGCATCCGCATATTCGTGATCGCTAGCTGAGCCGCGACGCCGAGAATCTGAGACAACGCAAACGATGTCACCGCCTGAATCAGTGTGGAAATACCGATCGCAAGCGCGATCCATTTGATCAGACTGAAATTGCGGTTGGTGAAAACCTCGTCACCAATGTATTTCGTCGAGGCCGGCAAAACCATTCCCGCCAGCCGCGAAACGAGCATCAGTACACTGCCGACCGCCAGCCGCCAACGCGCATTCCAGATGATCTTCCGGGCCTCGGCCCAAGCGCTTTTGTAATCTACCTTCTTTTTCTTCTTTTCTTCGGCCATGTAAATACAATTTGGGGCGGTCAACGACCGATGTCAAGTCGAATCGTGCCCATCATATTCTAAAATGAATGTGTTAAAATATACGGCAGTGGCAAAAAATCAACGCAAAGCTATAAAATCCTGGATAACGCGGTGGGAAGAGAACGGTACTATTCTTGAACGTATTCGCATCGAAGAACATCACTCATCGAATTTATCGGAAACGTTATTGTCGTTAAGTGACGTTAACGATGCGGCGTTGCTTGCCCATCCGCCGAAACCTTATTCAGGCATCATTGAAATGCAGCGTATATTTGCGAAACTTAGAAACAAATGAAACAGGTTCTTGAAGCCGCTAAGGAAATTCAGGATTTCGTCGAATCCAAGGATTGGAAATTTTGTTTTATAGGCGGAATCGCGCTCCAAAGATGGGCAGTACCGCGTAATACGAATGATGTCGACCTTACACTTCTTACCGGCATCGGACCGGAAGAGGATTTCATACGTATACTGCTTGAGCAATTCGAATCCCGGATCGAAGATAATCCGATGGCATTCTTTTTGCCCCGCAGGATCGTTCTAATAAAGATCGGTAACGTCGGTATCGACATCTCGCTCGGAGCATTATCATTTGAAGAACTTGCGGTGGAGCGTGCGACCTATCATCCCTTTCTACCGGGCATTGACTTAAAAACTTGTTCCGCAGAAGATTTAATTGTATTTAAGGCCTTCGCAGACCGGTTGAAAGATTGGGCCGATGTAGAAGAAGTAATTAAATTTCAAAAAGAGCTGGACTGGAACCATATAAACTTCCAACTGTCGCCACTTGTCGAATTAAAGGAAGAACCCGCGATTTTGGATAAATTAGAAGCTATGCGAAAGCGTCTAATGTAAATAAGAATGAATCAAACATACATTAACGAACTAAAAGATCATATCGGCAGAGAAGTCACGCTCAAGGGCTGGCTTTACAACTCTCGTTCGAGCGGCAAGCTCGTCTTTCTACAGCTTCGCGACGGCACGGGCATTGTGCAGTGCGTGGTTTTCAAAGGTAATAATGAAGAATTATTCGAAAACGCCAAATCGCTCGGGCAGGAAAGCTCGATCATCGTGACCGGGACGGTGAAAACCGATGACCGGTCGTCGATCGGCGTCGAATTAGATGTGACCGGCCTCGAAGTCTTGCAGAATGCATCCGAATACCCGATCACTCCAAAGGAACACGGCACAGAATTCCTGATGGACAACCGTCATTTATGGATCCGCTCCAAAAAACAGAACGCGGTCCTCAAAGTTCGTCACACGGTCGTAAAGGCGACGCGTGATTTCTTTGACGACAACGGTTTTATTCTCGCCGATACTCCGATCTTCACGCCCGCTGCCTGCGAAGGCACGACGACGCTTTTCGAAGTCGATTACTTTGACGATGACAAGGCGTATCTCACGCAGTCCGGCCAGCTTTACAACGAAGCGACCGCAGCCAGTTTCGGCCGCAGCTACTGTTTCGGGCCGGTATTTCGGGCGGAGAAATCTAAAACACGAAGGCATTTGACGGAATTCTGGATGGTCGAACCCGAAATGGCCTACGCACAGCTTCCCGACGTGATGGATCTTGGCGAAAAGCTCATCAAATTTATTACGGAACGTGTGTTAAATGATAGAAAGGAAGACCTTGCGGTGCTCGAACGCGACGTCTCAATTCTTCAAGCGATCACCGCCGCAAAGTTCCCCCGCATTCATTACGACGAAGCCGTGAAACTCCTCCAGAAAGGCTTCGCCAAAGGTGAAATGGACAACAATTTCGAATGGGGCGGCGATTTCGGAGCGCCGGACGAGACTTACATCTCGAAACAGTTCGATGCGCCCGTTTTCGTCCATCACTTCCCAGCAATAATCAAAGCGTTCTACTTCGAACGCGATGCGGAGCGGCCCGAACTTGCGCTCGGAGCCGATCTGCTCGCTCCCGAAGGCTACGGGGAGATCATAGGCGGCGGCGAGCGTGCGACCTCCATTGAATTTCTCGAAAAGCAGCTGATCGAACACAATCTGCCAAAAGAATCGTTCGAATGGTATCTCGACTTACGCCGCTACGGCTCTGTTCCGCACGCCGGTTTCGGCATGGGCGTCGAACGCGCCACCGCTTGGATGTGCGGGATCGAACATGTCCGCGAAACCATACCGTTCCCGCGTATGCTCAATCGCTTGAAGCCGTAAAGGCAGAAGCCCGCGCCTTAGGAAAGGCTCCGCAGGCCAAAACTATGAAAAAACCACTGAAAAACCCCAACCTGACGCTGCCTTTTATTTTTATCGCACTGATTGTATTTGCTCAGTCATCGCCTGCGCAGAAAACATCGGACAAGCATCAAGCCGGATTCCAAACATTCCTCACAAAAGTCGATGCCGCACAGCTTGAGCTGCAAAACGGAAAGGTTGAACCGTTCAAATCGATCTGGTCGCAAGGCGATGACGTCACGCTGTCGGGCGGATTCGGTGGGACGATCGAAAAGGGCTGGAAAAATGTCGGCGAGCGGCTTGATTGGGTGGGCAAGCAATTCTCAAACGGCACGGATACCATCGAACGCCTAGTCGCCAACACGAGCGGCGATCTCGGTTACGTCGTGCAGCTCGAACATATCCGTTTCAAAGTTCCGGGTCAGCAAACTGAAACGACCCGCGACTATCGCGTGACGATGATCTTCCGGCGCGAGTCTGCCGGTTGGCGAATCGTCCATCGCCAGGCCGATTCGCAAATGGCAAAGCAGGCGCCGAAATAATTATCCGTCGTATCGCCCGCAGGCAAATCCGATCTATTTCTTGGTCAGCGTTTCCGTGCCAAAGGTCTTTGCGCCCTTGCCGCCCCATTTGCCCGCGAGTGTTCCGTCGGATTTTGCTTCGTATAAGACGAACCCGCACTGGTTACCGCCGATACCGACGGCGGCCTTGTTTCCTTCGCGAATTCCGAAACCCTTGAGCAAACCGCCCGCATTCCAATTAAAGTCGTAGCCTTCGCCGCTTCGCTTGATCTCGAGCTTGCCCGTGTAATTGCTTCCGGCCGAGTTTGTCCCGGATACATCGTAACTGCCTTCGAACTGCGCGCCG
>JACMMN010000440.1 GCA_014379075.1 Pyrinomonadaceae bacterium
ATTCGATCCCGGTGTCACTACTGATTTCGACAAGGATCTGGATGCCAAAGAGCTTTTTACCGGCCCTTTCCGCAAAATTATCGAGATCCGGCTTAAGAACGGAGCGGTTTTATCGCGGCACAAAGCCGCCGAGCCCATAACGGTATTCTGCGTTTCCGGAAAAGGTGTTTTCCGGGCCGGAACCGATATGGAAGATTCACAGGAACTCAGGACGGGAACTTTTATCACGCTCGAGGGCGGCATTTATCATGAAGTTGCCGCCGATCCCGTACTTCATCTCATCGTAAGCAGATTCGCGAATAATTAGACATCTTTTCGCCGACGGAGAATCTTCAAATGAAAAAGCTTTGGATCATTTTAGCGGCTGTTTTTGTTTTTTCGTTCGCGATATTGGGCTGGGTCGGCATGGAAATTTTCCGGCAGGCGCCGCCGATCCCTCGAGAGGTTGTTACGACAGACGGGAGCGTCCTGATTCCCGACGGGCAGATAATGGACGGCCAGAACGTCTGGCAGGCCATGGGCGGAATGCAGGTCGGATCGATCTGGGGCCACGGCTCTTATGTCGCGCCTGATTGGACAGCCGATTATCTGCACCGCGAAGCCGTTTTCATTCTCGATAATTGGTCGGCAGCCGAATTCGGCGTGGATTATGAATCCGGAACAAGTGAGCAGAAAGCGGTCCTGCAGCAGCGGCTCAAGGACCTGCTGCGAACAAACAGGTACGACGAAGCGACGGGAAGGCTGACGGTCGCCCCGATACGGGTCCAGGCCTTCGAGGAAAATCTGAAGCATTACTCCGCGATATTTTCGAACGGCAGCAGCGATTATGCGATACAGAAAAATGCCCAGTCGGACCCCGTGAAGCTTCGCCAGATGAATGCATTTTCTTCTGGACCGCTTGGGCTTCCGTGGCGAACCGCCCGAACGATACTATCTCGTACACTTCCAATTTCCCGTCCGAGCCGCTTGTCGGCAATTTCCCGACGAGCAGTTCCATCATCTGGACGGGCGTCAGTGTAATTCTACTTATCGCCAGCATCGGCGGAATGGTCTGGTTCTACGCCGGGTGGCACCGCGAGGTCGAGGGCCGCGATACGCCGGATACCGATCCGCTTATCGGCGCCGAATTAACGCCATCGCAAAAAGGTACGGTCAAATATTTTCTCGTCGTTTCGCTTCTTTTCCTGCTACAGATCGTAATGGGCATGGTAACAGCGCATTACGGGGTCGAGGGCGGCGGTTTTTACGGTTTACCGCTGCAGGATTGGCTGCCGTACGTCGTTTCGCGGACGTGGCACACGCAGCTTGGCATTTTTTGGATCGCGACCGCATGGCTGGCGGCCGGATTATTCATCGCGCCGTATATTTGCGGCTATGAACCGAAATATCAGAAGCTCGGTGTCGATGCCCTGTTCGGGGCATTGCTGATCGTCGTTCTCGGTTCGATGGCGGTGCAATGGATGAGCGTCATGCACATGCTGCCGGGCGATCTTTGGTTTTGGTTCGGACATCAGGGCTACGAATACGTCGATCTCGGCCGCGTCTGGCAAGCGGCGTTGTTTGTCGGATTGCTGCTGTGGCTGTTTTTGATCGCACGCTCGGCGATCCCGGCGTTGAGGCAGAAGGAGGGCGGCGGCAACAAGTCTCTCATCTTTCTTTATCTTTTCACGACGGCAGGAATAGCGTTCTTTTATGCTCCCGGACTGTTTTGGGGAATGAGGACGCACCTGACGGTCGTCGAATACTGGCGGTGGTGGGTCGTGCATCTTTGGGTCGAGGGTTTTTTCGAGGTATTTGCGACCGTGATCATCGCATTTTTGTTTGCCAGGCTCCGCGTAATACGGGCCGATCACGCAGCATACGCCGCGCTCTTGTCGGGGGCGATATATCTCAGCGGCGGGATTATCGGAACGCTGCACCATCTGTATTTTGCAGGTACGCCGACGGTTGCAATCGCATTCGGCGCCGTGTTCAGCGCGCTTGAGATCGTACCGCTCGTATTTGTCGGCTACGAAGCCCTTGAGAATATCCGGCATTCAAAGGCGCGTCCGTGGCTCGAACAATATAAATGGATCGTCTATTTCTTCGTCGCGGTCGCGTTTTGGAACCTGGTCGGAGCCGGAGTATTCGGATTTATGATCAACCCGCCGATCGCGCTTTATTATATGCAGGGACTGAATACGACGGCGGTCCATGCACACGGGGCTTTGTACGGTGTTTACGGAACACTCGGCCTGGCTCTCCTGCTTTTCTGCATGCGGGCGATGGAACCGGAGCGCATTTGGAATACGAAGCTCCTGGGATTTGCCTTTTGGGCGATAAACATCGGAATGCTGCTAGAGATATTCCTGAGCCTTCTGCCGGTGGGACTGCTTCAAACCTATCAATCGGTCTCCGAAGGATATTGGTCCGCCCGGAGTCCGGAATTCATGCAAACCGAACTGATGCAAACGCTGCGATGGATGCGGCTATTCGGGGACACGATCTTTGCGATCGGAGCGGTCGCGTTTGTGTGGTTTGCGGTCGGCCTGATGTTCACCAAAGAAAGAAAACTGGATTAGGGCCTATGTAGAAAAACCGCGCCGCCGAATGTCAAAAATAAGATCACGCTGACGAAGGCGTTGGTAGTGAAGAATGCGGCGTTCATTCGGGTGAGGTCGTTGGGTTTGACGAGCGTGTGCTGATAGATCATTAACGCTCCGACGGCCAGGACTCCGGCGAGAGCCAGCCATCCCAATTCCGAAACAAAAAACAACAGCAGAAGGACAAGAAATGCCTGTGCGTGGAAAAGACGCGCGATGAGCAGGGAATTTTTTATCCCGAAGCGCGCCGGGATCGAACGCAGTCCGGCCTTTTTATCGAATTCGTAATCCTGACATGCGTAAAGGATGTCGAATCCGGCCGTCCACATCAAAACAAACAGAGAAAGCAGCAGCGGAATTTCCGAATCTATAGTTCCGCGAACCGCGATCCACGCGGCGGTGGGCGATATCGCCAATGCCCAGCCCAAAAACAGATGCGCGAATGCCGTATATCTTTTTGCGTAGGAATAACCGAGAACGCTTATCAGGGCGACGGGAGAAAGGATGAACGTGAGCCAATTCAGCGACCAGGCCGAGAATAAAAACAATGCGGACGCAATAAACAGGAATATCCACGCAAAACTTACGGAAAGCTTTCCGCTCGGCAATTCGCGATTTGCGGTTCGCGGATTCTCGGCATCAATGTGGCGATCTGCGATACGGTTAAAGGTCATCGCCGCCGAACGGGCGCCGACCATTGCAAGCGTTATCCACAATATCTGCCGGTACTCGGGAAGCCCGTTCGCCGCCAAGACCGCCCCGAGGAACGCGAAGGGCAGGGCAAACAGAGTGTGCTCGAACTTTATCATTTCGAGCGTTGTTTTGAGTTTTGCTGTAAATCCGGCCATTGATCCGCTTCGAAAGCTGTTTTGTTTCACCTCACACGTGAAACATTAACACCTGAAACAAAAATTCTATCAAAACGCCGGTGTATTTTCAGACGCGGCCTGGCAAAATGGCTTTTACATTGTCACAATACCGATTGATGCGATATGCCGGAAAGGTCCCATATGTCTTTATACTGGATTATTTAACCGGCACGGACAATGTGATCAAACCGATGTTCGGCTGCCACGGGATCTACGCGAACGGCAAGCTGTGTCTTTTCCTGATGAACCGCGAAAGGCCTTTGACACGCCGCGAAGGCTCGCCGATGCAAAAAGGCGTTTATATCGCGGCGACCGCCGATCACGCGGACAGCTTGAAGGAAATATTCCCAGATGCCGAATTCGAATATCTTAAAGCCGGAAAGGTTTGGATATTCGTTTCGGAAACACTTGCCGGTTTTGAGCAATATGTGATCGCGGCATGTGAAATGATAACCAGCGGCGACAAGAGGATCGGCCGCTGAAAAGAAAATATGCCTTCCGGAAAAACCCACGATGCCATAACTATCTTGCTTGCGCCCGTCGCGGCGGCGATCTGTTACGTCTCGACGCAAAGTGTTTCGATCACTGTTGCTCTCACCGCCGCATTTCTTTTCGGCGGGCTGATGTTCGGCCCCGATCTGGATACCTTTTCAAAGCAGTATTCGCGTTGGAGCGTTTTGCGGATCTTATGGTTTCCGTATAGATCGTGTTTCAAACACCGCTCACGCTGGTCGCACGGGCTTATTTTCGGCACGCTTTTCCGCGTCATTTATTTTATGGGTGTTTTGAGCGTCGCCGTATTTATCGGGCTTTTTGCCGCCGCGGCCTATTTTGGCGGTACGTTGCCTGATCTCCAGAGCTTTGCCGAAACCTGGCAAAAGTTGGGAAATTACACGCGGGCAAATTTTGGAGCTGATGTCCTGGCAGCGGTTTTTGCAGGTATGTGGACCGGAGCGGCCAGCCATACATTTACGGATATGGCCGGTTCCTATGTCAAAACAGGAAGAGTAACGGAGTTTCTTTAGAAAGTCTTGGGTTAGTTTTAGTAATGTCCGATTGCCGGACGCTTTGTCTTTCCTTTTATCCTCCGTGCCTTGTTCATCTTTTTCCGTGGTCTTCTTTCAGTTTCCGTCCTGTGGGAAAGAACTAACCACAGAATAAGAGGAATAAGATGAATGAAGAAAAACTGAAAGAGAGCACCATGTTCAACACAGGCAAAAATAGAGCGGAAGCGATCAAGGCGTTGGTAGCTTACTCCAAACTCAAAACTCGGCTATTTCCCTGTCCTAGCCTGAGATAGACGAAGGGCCTGGCGGCGGACGGCGTCGGAAACGTTCCGGTTTTTTGAGAGAGCGGCCAGGTCGCGAAGCTGCATTCGGGACAAGATCGTGAGGACCGCGGCGATCGGCGTCCGCGGATTTTTAGCGAGATTGTGCATTATAGCGTAGCTGCGTGTCCACTGACGGCTGTTCGCGATCTGCCGCAGAATATCTTCGGTGACCGTCCGCATTCCGGCGATCTTCTCGATCTCCTGTTCCGTGATCCGCGGATTATTCACGACGGCATAGGCGACGATGCGGTTCGGGTCGCGGATGAGAATGTTGCGGGTTTCGCGGTCGCCCTTCATGGCGTATTGCACGCGGTCCTTCATTCCCATCTTTAAAATTCGATTGATGACCGAAACGCGTTCGTTGCCGAGTTCGGAATCTTCCATCCTGAATTCGCCCATGATCTTATCGACGATAGCCTGCCGCTGCTCCGGAGTCTCTTCATATAATTCTTCGATAAACTCAAGGCCGAGCCATGAATCGTCGGTCTCGCTGTCCGGGACTTCGATCATCGAAGCTATGAGAAAAGCTTCTTCCGCGCTAATGCCGGAATTTCCGATGTCGGAGTTTTCCAGGAATTCGGCCGCCGCTTCTTTTCCCTGAGCGCGAAGCTCGCTGGCGATCTGCTGGGCCCCGCGTTCCTTTTCGAAGAACTCGCGTTTCGTTTCCGCCGCCCGGCGTCCAGCTTCCGAACTGCTGAAAGGATTTGCGATTATTGCGTCGATTATCGCTGGCGTCTGGATCAAAAGCTGTTGGTTGGCTGATATCAGCTCCAGCAGATCGCCGTCCTTTGTCGAACGGGCAAAATTCACTATCGTGGACGAAGGAGTTTTTGTGTTCGAAATTATCGATTCGTGAATATCCTTCGGTATGCTTTCCTGATCGGCGAAATAGTTGAGGACCGAAGTTGCGATCTCGGGCGAGCTGACTGCGTTCTGGAGCGTTCCCGAATCCTGCGAAGCGAGTGTCTGCCGGGCATGCTCCGAGATCTCCGTATCGGGATTGGCTGCAAGCGAAACCAATATTTCGAGCAGATCGTTCTGCGGCAGCGGCAAAATTCCCCGGGCCGCCGCAAGTTGTGCGGGCCGCGGCACCTTTCCCTCGATGACCGATCGAACTACAGGGTTGGTTGATTCGATTTGAGAATTCATAACCGGCAGAAAGAATGGAAAGACTGGATGTATAAGACTCTATAGATACGGACGATCTAGTTTTAAAACCTATTTTAACATAAGTGTAAAGGCTCTTGACTAAAGATATCGTGTAACCTAGCTTTATAATTACATTGGCGCCCGTGCGGCGTTCGCGACAGATCTAATAATATTTATATTTAATTAGCCGGAATAATGATAAAAAACGAAATTGAAAAACTTATAGCCGATAAGGCTGCTTGTATCGGTGTGATCGGTTTGGGATATGTCGGGCTGCCGCTGATAGTCGAATTCTGTTTGAAGGGTTTTCGGGGGATCGGATTTGAGGTCGATAACAAAAAGGTTGGACAGGTCAATAGTGCCGACTCATACATAGTCGATGTCTCGAGCGAAAACCTGAAGAAATGCATCGACAGCGGAAAACTGTCAGCGACCACGGATTTTAGCCAGCTTGCCGTGTGCGATGTGATCGTGATCTGCGTCCCGACCCCGCTGCGAAAAACCAAGGACCCGGACATGTCGTACATCATTGCCGCCGGCGAGGAGATCCAGAAATACCTGCGGCGCGGGCAGCTTATTATTCTGGAATCGACGACCTATCCGGGCACGACCGACGAGGTTCTGCAGCCGATGTTCGAAGAGAACGGGTTTAAGCTGGATGAGGATTTCCTGCTTGCGTTCTCGCCGGAGCGTGTCGATCCGGGCAACCCGCAATATCAAACACATAATATTCCAAAGGTCGTCGGAGGCGTTTCGAAGGATTCCACCGAAGTTTCGGCATCGCTTTACCGGCAGATAGTTGACGAGGTCCATCCGGTTTCGTCGGCACGCGTTGCGGAGGCGTGTAAATTGTGGGAGAACACTTTTCGGGCGATCAATATCGGGATGGCGAATGAGATGGCGCGGCTTTGCAACACTCTCGGCATTGACAGTTGGGAAGTGGTGCGGGCGGCGGCGACGAAGCCGTTCGGCTTTATGGCATTTTATCCCGGGCCGGGAATCGGCGGGCACTGCATTCCGCTCGATCCGCACTATCTGTCGTGGAAGGCACGGCAGCATGGATTCGATTCACAGTTTATTTCGCTCGCCGAACAAGTGAATTCGGGAATGCCGGCGTATGTTGTAAAACTCGTCTCGACGGCCCTCAATAATGTAAAAAAGGCGGTAAACGGTTCGAAAATATTGATTCTCGGGGTTGCCTATAAAAAAGACATCGACGATATGCGCGAATCTCCGGCGCTTTCCATCATCGATCTGCTGCGTGCCCGCGGCGCCGACCTGGTCTACCACGATCCGTTCGTGCCGGAAGTCACATTCGACCACGCTTACACGATCGGCGACGCCGAGCCGATTTATAACAGCGAATTGACCGATGATCTGATGCGGAATTCCGATTGCGTGATCATCTGCACCGAACATTCGGGCGTGGATTACAAACGCGTCTGCGAACTCGCTCCTTTGATAGTCGATACAAGAAATGCCCTTTCGGAAGACATACGCAACGGCAGCAAGGCAAAGATCGTAAGGTTGTAAGAAAATTGGACGCAAAAAGGCGCAAGATGCTCAAAAAAAAATTTGAACATCTTGCGCCTTTTTGCGTCTATAAGAACGTTACTTGCTCGCTTCCATCGGATACCCGGCCTTTTGCCATGCGGCTGTTCCGCCGATCAGAGCGTATGCGTTTTCTATCCCTTTTGTTTTTAATTGAGATACCAAACTGGCACTCGAATGTTCGCTCGGTCAGGAACAGTAGGCAATTATCTTTTTGCCTTTCGGGATCCTGCTTATGTTGGCGTCGAGCGTATTGGCCGTTATATTCAACGCTCCTTTGATGTGGTCCAATTTGTAAAAGCTCTCTTCGCGAACATCTATAAAAACCGCCTTCTCCGCGTCGTAGTCCTTTTTCGCATCGGCAAGCGTAATGCGCGGCGCATTGTCCTCTTCATGCGCCGCCGGGGAAGCTTTCGGCGTCTCCGGTTTTGCGATATTGGTATTTTGGACGTTCGACGTCTGCGTCATCGTATTTGCACAGGCTGCCGTTCCAACGAGCGCCGCGGCCAGGCATAATAGTATAGGTTTTTTCATTTGATCTCCTATGTTTGATATCCGGCTTTAGGCAGCCTCCTTGTTTACGAAGAAGCCGCCTAAAGGCGGTAGTCCAAACTATTTTTCTCCGAATGCTTCCAGCACCTCATCGGCATGCTCCGAAACATTGACCTTGTCGAAGATCTTTACGATCTTACTATCTTCATCGACGAGAAATGTCTTGCGGTTCGTACCCATGTATTTTTTCCCGTACATGCTTTTCTCACCCCAGACGCCGTAGGTCTCGACGATACTTTTGTCCGTATCAGCGAGCAGATCGAACGGCAGTTGAAACTTCGAAATGAATTTCTGATGCGATTTTTCATCGTCGGTCGAAACGCCGAAAACCTTTATTCCTTTGGCGTTAAATGTATCGTCGGCATCACGGAACGAACATGCTTCCTTTGTGCAGCCGGGCGTGTCGTCCTTCGGATAAAAGTATAGAACCACTTTCTTGCCCGCATAATCGGAAAGTTTAACTTCCTTGCCGTCCTGGTCTTTAGATGTAAAATCCGGTGCCTTGTCGCCTTCTTTCAGCATAATTCCCCCAATTTGTGTAAAATCTAATTTCTTAATCGTATCATGTAAAATGAAATTTCTAAGCGAAAAACGGGCGCTCGAAAAACTCCACAAACTAAAATCCGAATACCGGGAAACAATAACCGACTCTTACGAACACAGGGCCAAAAGCTGTCTAACCTGCGACACGAAAGGTGCCTGCTGTCTTGACGCTCATTTCGTGAACGTGCATATAACACGACTCGAAGCTGCGGCTATTCGCAAAACGCTGTCTAATTTACCCGGTGACAGACAGGCGGAAGCTTACCGCCGCGTGGAAGATTCGATAGAAAAATACGATCTGACGGACGAGGGCGATACTTTTGCGAGAACCTACGCCTGTCCCCTTTTCGAAGCCGGTACGGGCTGCCTCGTTCATCACGAGGGCAAGCCGCTGCCGTGCATCTCGCATGCCTGTTACGAAAACAAGGACGACCTGCCGCCTGATGAGCTTCAAATCGGAATGGAGTCGAAAGTCGAAACGCTCAACCGTCGGGCGTACGGCGAATCCATACATTGGCGGCCTTTGCCGTTATGGTTGAGGCGATAGTGCCGGAACAGCGGTACCTCTTCGTTCCAGCAGCCATGCTATGGCGAGCCCGGCCAGCAGCCAGCCGACGGTTTGCTCGACGCCTTGAGCCAGGGTGTAATTACCGGGAAATCCGTACCAATTCCACATCGAAACAACGATCGAAAGCCATGCCGCTAGCCCGATCAACCCGGCGGCCGCCACGCGTCCCAAAAATGTGCAGATCAGCCAGGACAGGATGAGCGCCCCGCAAAGGCTGGCGAAGATGTTGGATGCGAGTTCCGTCAAGAGCATTCCCGGCCCCATCGGTTCGGCTCCCATCGGGTGAAAAATAACAAAAGCCCGCGGCCCTGCCTTGTATTTTTCGGCCCAGGCGGCTTGTTCCGCCTCAGTTGCGTTTTGCATGTCCATGCCCGGAACCATGTAAATTCCTGATTCGTTAATATTATTTTTCAAGGGAGCAATGACCGCTGCCTCGTTCGGCATTTGCCTGAATCCAACTTCACCGATCGGCAAAACCATGTGGGCGACGGCGCTCCAGATAAACATCACAATTCCGCCGGCAATTCCGGCTATTAGAATTCGCATATTTTCAGCTCCTATGTAGTGGATCTCAGTTTCCCGCCCACGATCGTCATCGGAATGAGAAGAGCCGTAAAGACAACGTGATACCAGACCGGAATATAGCTCCAGGACATGGCCACGATCAGGAGCCCAAACGCCACCAGCAGAAAGCCGAGTATCAGCGGCGAGCGTTTGTTCTCACCGGCGATAAGCGCCGCAAGAAATCCGGACATCACCGAAATTATTGAGCTGCGTACAATATTCATTAGAAGAATCGTCGTGTCCGCGGTGAACTGGCCGCCGCTCGAAACAGCAGCTTCGAACGCGATTTGATGTGCTCCGTACCACTCCGGCCAAATAGCCGACAGGACTTTCTCGCTTCCGACCCAAACAATAGACCAGGTAATAAAACCTGCGATAGCACCTAAAATAATTCTTCCCATAAATCTCCTTAGTTTAATTTGATTTAAAACGCGCAAAATATTGACCACAGCGGAAGCAGTTTAATAAAAGACTTCGCTGCAGGGCTTTTTTTATTTGTGAAATGTGCAGGGCTTTGAACGTGCGGGGATTATAAAGGATTTATTTCATCGATACAAGTTTTTTCCTAGTTGCCGCGCAATAAAAAAAGGGCGTAGAAATGAAATCTACGCCCTCGTTACTTCTTATAACCTAACCGTACTTCCCTATTTGATGGTGAGCTCAAACGGAAGCATCATCATTGCCTCTCCACGCTTCATCCGGTCGAATAACCCGGCAAAACGAAGCGCCTTGCGGACGTCGGCGGGAAGGGAATCGGCGAGGGCTTTTTGGGCCTGCTGTTCCTTTGTTTGCGTCGATTCATCCTGTCCGAAAAAGGATTCGAAAAATGGCTTCGGCTCCGGGAAGATGACGCGTCTGACATCTTTATCCGCCGGCAGGTTGGCCAATTGTTTCGCGATTTCGATCGCCTTTTCGAGCCCGCCGAATTCATCTATCAAACCGTTCGCCTTCGCCTGCGTTCCTGTCCAGACTCGGCCCTGTCCGAGCGTGTTCGCCTCTTCGTCCGTCTTATTCCGGCCTTTCGCGACCTTTGGGATAAAGTTTGTGTAGTAGACATTATTCGCAAGCTCTTCCATCTTGGCACGCTCTTCGGCTGTCCACTTTTCCGTTTCTCGGAAGATGCCGGAATTCTTGCCGCGCATCGTATATTCGTTTGTAACTCCGATCCAATCGTAAAGTCCTTTGATCACGGGTTTGCCCATGAACATACCGATCGAACCGGTGATGGTCGATGGCTGGGCGACGATCTTGTTTGCATTGCAAGCTATGTAATAACCGCCCGAAGCCGCAACATCGCCCATCGAAACCACGACCGGTTTTTTGGCCTTTGCGTTTTCAAGCGCGTACCACATCAGATCGGAAGCAAGGGCCGATCCGCCCGGCGAATCAACCCGAAGCACGATGGCTTTTATCGAACTGTCCGCAGCCGCATCGTTTACTGCTTTTACGATCGTGTCGGAACCAACCGTCTGTCCGCCGAACGTGCCGTCGTTCGAACTTCCCGGGTAGATCGCACCCGAAGCGTAGATCACAGCGACCCGCTCGCCGTTGTTCAAGCCAAGCGAATCCGACGGGATCTCGCGATACTCTCCGGCGCGAATGGTGCGAAGTTTATCTTCCGCCTTATAGCCCAGCCTCGTTTTCAGGTCATCATAGACCTGTTCCTGATAAAAAGCCTCGTCTATCAGCCCCAACTCCTTCGCCTGAGTAGAATTGTACGGAGCGTTGTCTATAAGAGCTTTTACATCTTCGGGCGATTTTTTGCGGGTTTCCGCTACGGCTGCCGTAAACCTTCCGTAATATTCATCCAAAATGGCATTGATAACTTCCTTTTGGCCTTCGCCCATTTCCTTTTTGGTGTACTGATCGGGGGCGTTTTTGTACTTCGGGCCGATCTGTATCACATCCATTTCGACGCCGAGTTTGTCTAGCGAACCTTTGTAAAACATCGCTTCGGCGGCAAAACCATTAATGTACAGATCGCCCGGGGGAGCCACGAATATCTTTTCGGCAGCGGTCGCAATGTAATATTCCTTGTTGGTGCCTATTTCCATATAGGCATATAAAGGTTTGCCTGAGGTGCGGAAGTCTTTTATCGCATCGCGGAGCTCGTCGGCCCTACCCCAGCCGATCCCGGGAAAGTTTATATCCAGAAGAATGCCGCTTACACGGCTGTCCACCTTGGCCTTTCTAAGGTGTGTAAGGAGGCCCGTGAAAGACTGTGTCTGGCCGATTCCGAGAGCTTTGGCGAACGGATCTTCCGGAGTGTAATCGGGAAGGTCGCCGGAAAT